>CAZGIX010000024.1:0-35223 GCA_964525785.1 uncultured Anaerolineaceae bacterium | reverse complement strand
CCTTGGTTTCTACCTCCAATTTCCCGCTGTCAAGCATTTATGTCCGGATCTCAGACAAACCTATTGACAAATCACTTTTTCTTTGCTAAGCTAAAGTTGTATCACTCTACAAAACACGATTTTACTGAATGATACCCATTTGAGATATAACATATTCATTCCCCATCAGTGATGTGTCCTGGAGGACATAAACAGGACGATATCGGCTTTCAGAAACCAACTACTAAACCAAAACAGGAGAGAAAAAATGAAAACTCACAGATGGTTTGCGATTGTCATAGCACTGGTTCTGCTGGCCGGGGCACTGCCATCCGGTTTTGCAGCCCCTCAGGCGGCGCAGGCCAAGCAAAGCAGCCTGGTATTTGACATTTACGCCTTCACAGAGGAAAGTGTTCTCGTAGGAAACGAGACAATAACCTTCCGGGCGTATAGAGATATCGTCTACGTTACAAATCCGACACAAATTGTTTACCCTTTGAACACTGTTTATCAGAAGTTGAATGTCTTCGTGCCGATTGAAATCGAGCTTGACGACTACGACACCCATGGCGGCCCGATCTTCTTCCCGAATACAATTGGAGGTTATAATCCGGGTCTCCCCGCTGAACCCACCAGAAATGAAGTAAAAACCGCTCTGGCTGAAGGCTATGTGGTGATAGCTCCGGGTGCCCGCGGCCGTACAAATTACGACGCAGCCGGTACATACAACGGGAAAGCACCTGCTGTCATCGTTGACCTTAAGGCAGCCGTCCGTTACCTGCGCTTTAATGACAAAATTATGCCAGGGGATGCAGAGATGATTATCTCTAGCGGCACCAGCGCCGGAGGTGCAGTCTCGACATTGCTTGGAGCTACCGGCAACAATAAGGATTACAAGCCATATCTGGAAGCAATCGGCGCAGCCAAGGAGAAGGACGACATCTTCGCAACCAATGCCTACTGCCCTATCACGAACTTGGATAACTCGGATACTGCTTACGAATGGCTCTTCTATGGCTTGAATGACTATTACTTTTTGGGCGGGGGAACTATGACCGGGGATCAGCTTATCGTATCGGAGGAGCTGAAGAACATGTTCCCTGCCTACTTGAACGGCCTCGAGCTTTATTCTTACGAGCCCAGGAATGAGAACGGAGAGGGCCTGTGGCATGCTCCGGGACAAGTCAAGAAGGGGGTTGCGCTGGTTCTGGATGCCGATGGGGAAGGTACCTTCAAGGACTACGTTAAGTCCTTCGTAATAGAATCCGCCCAGACGGCACTTGATAAGGGCACGGATTTATCCGGATTCAGTTGGATAACAATTGAAGACGGCGTCGTCACCGACATCGATTTTTTCCAATATTTAACGTACGCACGAAGGATGAAGCCAGCCCCTGCCTTCGATGGCATATATAATCCGAGTTGGGAGAACAACTTGTTCGGCACAGCGACCATCGACAACCAGCACTTTACCCAGTACAGCTTTAGCACCCCGTATGGCACCTGGGATGCCCCACTTGCCGACTGGGAGATTGTGAAGATGATGAATCCGATGTACTACATCGACGCCAGCGGCTCCACCACATCTCATTACTGGCGGATCCGGCATGGTGCAATCGACGCGGATACATCTTTGCCGATCCCCGTTATCCTGGCCACAAAGCTGGAGAACACTGGTCATGATGTCGATTTCGCTATCCCCTGGGGTCAAGGACACGGTGGAAATTACGACCTTGAGGAGCTTTTTGACTGGATTGAGACCATCAGCGAATAGGCGCCTTGAAGAGAATTAGGTAATTGAAAGGGGCTGGCTCAAAAGTAAACCGAGTCAGCCTCTTTTTACATCCCCGAGCCTAAATGGACAAATCGAACAACTGGCTGTTATTGGACCGTTAGTTTTGCCAAATTCTGGGCAATGCAAAGCACACCGAATAGCGGCAGTCGACCATATCCGTTGATGGTGGGCGGGGTGTACGATTGCTTCTTGTTACCAGCAAGTTACCTTTTGAAAAAAGGCAATTCCTGCTCATCGCAGCTGATGAACCTCAAATATCTCACCCCGCAGTTGTGATGGCGCGCACGATCAGCAGCGCGCCGATCAGCAAACTCACACCATAGATGAGCATTGCCCGGCGCTGCTCGTCTCCCTTGGTATAGGCGTACACACCCGGGATTACCAGCGCGGCGACAATGCCGTACAGGATGTGGATAGAACGTGCCGGGCGCGCACCGATAATCCACAGATAGCCCCCTAGCAGACCTTGCAGCACGATCAGTATCTCCCCGATCACCAGCGCTCCCCAGTAGTTGCTGTCTACCCCCTGCTTGCGGAAAAAGCGGAACAACCCCCAGATCGCCAGCAAAGCCATAAAATACATCGCTGCGTTGCCCAGGCGACCGTGAACATCACCGAGTGACATGTCTGCCTCCAATTTGAATAAGTTGGAATGATTTCGATCTCACCTGTTTTCAGATAGGTGCTTCGATGATAACACATCCACCATAATACGGAAATTCTGGCGCTGGAGGGTGATTACTCGATCACCCTTTTGGACTGTCTAAAATCACACAATTTTTCGAGGCTTGTGTATGACAGCCGCGGTATTTTTTGGTAAACTGTTCCTGGTGAGGGAAATGGCGGTATTTTGCGTCCGATTTATCTTGTTCGGGTATTGCACTTGTGATACAATTCTCAAAGATAGTAAATCTATCTAAATTGTCTTATTAATCAAGGAGAGACAATATATGGCAGAGAAGCCTGAAGAGTCAGCCCCTGCGAAGACGCCTGTCAACCGGCGCGAGTTTTTAAACTTGGCCTGGCTGGCATCCTTGGGTTTTCTAACGGTGAGCATGGGTGGGCTCACTTACCTTTTTGCGATGCCGCGTTTCAAAGAAGGGGAGTTTGGCGGTGTGGTCCCCGTTGGCACGCCTGCCGACTTACCGGGCACTGATGCACCTCCCGATAATTACCCCAAGGTGAAGTTCTGGCTTTCAAATACAGAACAGGGTGTATTGGCCCTTAACAAAGTATGCACACACCTGGGCTGCCTATACAACTGGGACAGCCAAGAGAATATATTCGCCTGTCCGTGCCACGGCTCGCAATTCCAAAAGGACGGCGTTTATCTCGATGGGCCGGCTCCCCGCAACCTGGATCGGTTTGTAGTCCAGATTGTAGATTCTACCAGTGGAGAAATCCTGGCCGAATCGACGGATGGTCAGCCGCTGCCCGTGCCCAACGATCCAAATGTCATCATCCAGGTAGATACCGGGAATCGCGTCCGGGGCAGCCAGCGCGCCTGATCTACTTTTAATCGATCTAATTGCTCATCATTCTGGCATAGGGTGTTCAATGATCAAGTCGCTTGACCTGCAAGATTTGCGAAAGAAACTTGTAACAGCGGTAGATACACGCGTGCGGATTATCACCGCAGGCCTGGGCTTGAATGAGCTGCGCGCTGTGATGCGCGGTGATCCGCCCACCGAGAAGCCCAACCCGCGCTACAAGGTGCATACGACCTCTTTCTTGTTTCACATCCGGCCGCGCTACTATGAAAAAGGCTCGACAATCTTCACGCACACCTTCCGGCTAGGTTTCTTCACCGCTCTATTCTTCTTCGTCGAGCTGTTCACCGGACTGATTTTGATGATCTACTATACGCCCTCTCCCGATCAGGCGTATAACTCGATCCTCAACCTGCTCAGTAATGTGCCTTACGGCAAGCTGCTGCGTGATATACACCGCCTGGGCGCTGAAGCGATGGTGATTTTCACCGTCCTGCACATGCTGCGTACATATTTGACCGGCTCATATAAAAAGGATCGTTCGTTCACCTGGCTGACAGGTCTGGTGCTTCTGTTGGTCACACTCGTCCTCAGCTTCAGCGGCTACCTGCTGCCCTGGGACCAGCTGGCATACTGGGCGGTGACGATTGGTACCAGCATGGTAGAAGCAGCGCCGCTCATCGGAGAGCAGGCTAATCTGATTGCTCGCGGCGCGCCGGATATTGGCGCTAATGGCTTGCTGCGCTTCTACCTGCTGCATGTCGTCCTGCTGCCTCTGGCGGCAATCCTGGTGATCAGTGTTCACTACTACAAGGTTTCCCGCGAGCATGGCATATCTCTGCCGGCAAAATTCGAGGAAGGTGATGTACCGCCGGAAGTAAAGAAACAAGCCAAACAGCGCATTGACTACATTCCCGATCTTCTCACCCACGAGGTCTTTCTGACTGCCCTGGGCCTTTTCATCGTCATTACGGTGACGGCATTCATGAACTACAGTGCCCCTCTGGAGCATATCGCCAACCCCCAGGTCACGCCCCTGGACACCAAGGCACCCTGGTATTTCTGGTGGCTGCAGGGGATGCTCAAGCTGGGGGATAAGACGCTGATGGGCATCATCATTCCCACCATCCTCGGTGGGTTATTGGTAGCGATCCCTTATATCGATCGCAATCCGCATCGCAGCCTGCACAAAAGACCGTTAGCGGTCGCTATCGGCTTGCTGACCGTGCTGGTGCTGGTTGCGCTGAGCTACATGGGACTGCCCCAATACGGCATTAAACACACAGCCGCGCAGCGCATCATGCAGGATCTGGCTCCTCAGGAAGGCGTCGGCCCGCTGCGGGCCGTCCCATTCGACCAGCTTCAGACGGGCGTTTACGAGGTGAGTGGAGAAGTGCCGCGCGATCTATGTCCGAACCTGGATTTCGGCTGTCCTGACCTGACCGCAGTATTCCGTGAGTTTAGCGATGGCGTTGTTTATGCGGCTACCCATACCGAGTTAGAGTCCTATGAGCGGCTGCCGGATGCTCAGGCCGCGATGGTGATCGAAGATTGGCAGCAGGACTTGAAAAAGGTCACCCTGCGAATTAACTGGACGGATGCGGATACCGGGAAAACTCAGAAATTAGAAAATCAGTATTTCCTGCACCGTGAGCGTGAGAGGAATTGATTTGCGGATCAATAGTGGAGGGCATTGTTAGCCATGTCTCGAATTAATATCGAAATCACGCTGGGTGCGCTGCTGGTATTGTTCACCAGCATCTTCATCGTCATTTACGGTTTCAAAGAACCGCAGCGCATGCAGGAATTCGAGCTGCACCAGGAGGCCCAGGCGATCGAAGTCGGCGCAGATCTTTTCAATAACAACTGTGTTGGCTGCCATGGTACGCAAGGTGAAGGCGTGCCGGGGTTGGCCCCCGCTTTGAATGACCGTTATTTCTTTGACCAGCGTATCAAAGATCTGGGGTGGAGCAGTTCGTTAGAAGACTATATTGTGGCCACGGTTTCAAGTGGACGTGTGGTGTCAACCCGCCCGGAGTACGTGGGCGGCGGCGCTCCAGCCATGCCTGCCTGGTCCGAACAGTATGGCGGCCCGCTGCGTGTTGATCAGGTGAGGAGCATCGCAGCCTTCATCATGAATTGGGAACCCACCGCTCCGGACCGCGGTGCAGCTACGCCGATGGCTGGCCCGCCGGTCGGTACGGATATTACCGTTGAGCTGCCAGAAGGGAATCCCACCAATGGCGAGGCACTGGCGACCTCCCAGGGCTGCACCGGCTGTCATGTGCTGACGGATACCGGGCCTGCCTGGGCAGCCAGCGCAAATGAGCTAGGGATAGGCGATCGTGCTGCGCAGCGCTTCACTCAGGCAGACTACACTGGCAGCGCTACGACACCCGAGCAGTACCTGCTGGAGTCTATCGTAGCTCCCGGTGAATATATCGTCCCAGGTTTTGAGACGGTCCTCATGCCCGCCACTTACGGGCAGAGCCTCACCGCCCAGGACGCGGCTGACATAATCGCCTACATGCTGACCATCAAGTGAGGTGAGAATGTCGCACGCAAGCCGTTTGCGAATAATTGGGCTGACATTTCTGGCGTCGATCCTCCTGGTGGCGGCTCTGGGCTTTTGGGAAGCTGGCAGCGCCAAAGTACAGGCTCAGGATGCAGGTCAGCTGGAAGAGGGTGCCCGCCTCTACGCCGAGAACTGTGCAGTCTGTCATGGAGAGAACGGTGAGGGGCGAGTAGGGGCTTCTCTGGCAAAAGATTGGCCTTCTATCCGCCCTGACCTACGTGTCAAATCTACCATCGAAAACGGCATCTCGGGTTCTCCAATGGTCGCCTGGAGTCAGGCAAATGGTGGTCCTCTAACATCATCAGAGATCGATGCTCTGGTGGCTTTCATCCTATCCTGGGAGCCGGGCGGACCCCGCGTGATCCCGCCCACGCCAACCCTTGCACCGCGCCAGTCGATTACCCCGGTGCCGAATGTTGAAGGCGATCCGAACAATGGCGCGGTGCTGTTCAGCCGGAACTGCGCGGTTTGCCACGGCGAAGACGGCCAGGGCAGAGTTGGCGCAGCACTGGCAAAGGATTTCCCATCCATCCGCCCGGATCTGACCGTCAGAAACACGATCTCCAATGGGATACCCGGTTCAGCAATGCCCGCCTGGAGCCAGCTCAAGGGGGGGCCATTGATGGAGGCCGAGATCAATGACCTGACGGCTTTTATCCTGGCCCTTCCTGCTGCAAGTCAGGCATTAGAGGAAATCCCTGCAGCCGCACAACTGCCTGCCAGCACCTGGATGAGCGGCTGGGGTGGCGTTGTCCTGGCGGTGCTTTTATTCATTATTATTGTTGGTTTTTCCCTTTGGGTTCAAGCGCGTCGTAAAGAGTGATTTTAAGTTAATGGTAGCTCTACCAATCTCGGGGACTGGCAACATATGATTGTTGGTCCCCGATGTTGTTTAATCTAAGGGAAGACGAATTCGAAGCGGTAGACCGCATTTTCCAGGGGTTCAAAAGTCGAGGTCTCGCCGATGATCTCAAACCAGGTAATACCGGGTTTGAGTGGGTATTGAGCGCCGTTGGGCAGCGTCATTTTTATGCGCTCATCGCGCTCCTCTTGCACCCAATGGATCGGGTATACCATCCCATCCCTGAAAGCGTATCCCTGGCCTTCTCCGGTGAGAATTTGGTCGAGTATCTCGGTCGAAGAGGATTTGTGGTAATAATCGTGCCGCACCTGGAGCACAATCACATTGTCTGCCGAGAGCTGGACACCAGTCAGGCTGTCGGTCAGCGGGAGGAAGCTCTCTTTTTTTTCGTTGACAGCATCATCCGCTTCCTGGTATCTCAGGTAGCGCCCTGACTTTGAGTCATAGTTCCAGTAATTGTAGGACACGACTGAGTACTGAAGATAGAACTGCCTGCCCGGGTTGCCGCTCTTGGGCGGTTGCAGATCGAATTTAAATCCATCCAGCTTTTGGCGATCGTTGTTAGTGCCTCGATCTGCAAGGTATGGACCGATCTGAGCGGTGTCGGCGTAGAGAGTGTTGTAAGCGTATTCCGGTCCGATGCGGCATAAGGGAGGGCAATTATATGGGCGCTCAACAACCAGGTGAGATCTGATGTCCGGGGCAAAGAAGAATTCCAATACCGGGTCGTCCGCCCAACCGAAGACGAAGATGCCTTTGTACATGCGCATTACCCGCTCATCAAACAGCCGCGCTGAGCGAATAGGTCCAACCTGGCTGGCGTCATTGCCATAGAATACGCCGATGAAACGCGACATGGCATCCCCTATGTAGTACTCGAAGACGTTATCTGCCCGCGAGAGTCCCCATTGCGGCCTGACGCTGCGTGGAAAATTGGTCACCTTGATCACAATTGGGCGTCTGTTGAGTAAGTCGGGATCCTCTACGGGCAGCCCGGTGAGTGGATTGACGTGGCGTGGAAAACCATAAGGTCCGTATATATACTGCACCGGTTGGGGTGTGGGACTCGGCTTTGGGGTGGGCATGCCGGTTGGCAATGCGGTTTCTGGAACTGAAGTGGGTTGGACAAGAATGGCTGTTTCGGTGGCCTGGACCGGGGTAACGATCGCAGGGGTAGGCGTATCCTCCGCAGCCAGCGCGGCGGGCTGCATGGCGACCACGCTGCAGCCAGATAACAAGAAGCCTACCGCCAGAAGCGTCAGTGTGCGTATCATTGGTTTGATGCAATGTAATTTGCAAGAACTATGCCATGATGATAACGCATTTTTGCGCTGGATGGGATTAAATCTCCCCTATAGAATTGTAAGGTATTCGAGTACGGAAATATAAGTTGCTCGCACACCTATTAAATGGTGCGAGCAACTTTTCGTAAGGCTGATCTCGGGTGGAGTGCTTGATCTATGGGAAGCGGAATTCGAAGCGCAAGCCGTTATCTTGAGTGGGGTCGGTGGTGGAGTTCTGACCAACCACCTGGATCCAGGTAGTACCGGGCTTATAAGCGTAGGGTGTGCCGTCGGCATTGGTCAGAGTGAACATTGACCCGGTAGGCCGGTTCCACTGTAGCTTATACGCCTTTCCGTCCCGGAATGCATACGCCTCACCACTGCCGCCAAACATGATGTCAACGATCTCGCTGTTGCCTGATTTATACGTATACTGGTGGAGGATTTTCAAAATGACCACGTTATCAGCAGCAACCTGCTGGTTATCCAGCCGATCCAGAAACGGCTCAAAGGTCTCTTCCTGTGGGGTATGGGCTTCTGTCGAATCCTGGAAGCGCAGATAGCGCCCGCTTTCAGGGTCATATTTCCAGTTGACGTAGGAGCTAATCGAATAGCGCACGTAGACGTTTTCGCCGGACATATCGCTCTGCGGGGTTTCGTGCATGAAGGTCATCCCGTCCAGGTTCGGGCGGCTGTCATCGCCTCCCCTGGACTCGATGTAAGGTCCGACCTCCAGGGTGTTGGCAATCAGGAAGTTGAAGCCCTGTGGGTCTTCCCGGCACAACGCCGGGCATGAGCTTGTCCCCTCCACCACCAGCCGGTTGGCGTACTCAGAGTTGAACAGGCGGTTGAGGATGCGCTGGTCGCCGCCTCCAAAAGCGAAATGAGCGCCGTACATGCGCAGGATGTGGTCATCAAACAGGCGCGTCGATCTCACCGGGCCTACTTTTTCCGCGGCATTGCCGTAGAATACAGCCATTAAGCGGGTCAGCCCGTTGTTCTGGTAATAATCAAAGACGATATCCGCCAGGTTGACACCCCAATCGGGGCGTTGGGTGCGTGGAAAAGTCTGGATTTTCACTGCCACTGGACGCCGGTCGAGCAGGGTCGGATCATCGACATATAGCCCGGTCAAAGGATTGACGTCCACTGGAAAGTTAGTCGGGCCGAAATCTTGAGGTGGCGGTGGAGTGCTGGTCGCCGTCGGGGATGGAATGACGGTCTCTGTCGGCGTCGCGGTCGGCGGCTCCGCCGTTGGGCTGGGGATTTCTGTAACAGCTTGAGGTGCAGGTGCAGTATCTGTGGGCGTGCTCACGGGAGATGGCCCTGTCGGGCTGCAGGCACCCAGCAGCATCGCCATGAGTAATATCCAAAGGGTCAATCTAGGCATCGAGTTTCTCCGTTTTGTTCATACGTTAAAAACAACGAGTACCTATCATACCGCACTTAGGTGCCTTTGCCAATTCCAGCTTGCTTATTATTAGAATTCCCCTATAATCAGGCTATGCTGCAGGGGCTGTCAAGACTAAAGGTGAAGATTGAGGCTTGGAACTGGCTGGTGATCCTGGCGGTGGGCCTGTTGCTTCTCGGCTGGCTGCTTAACACACCTTCCGGACTGCTTGGAAAAGCGGATGCTGTGGGCTACGCGGTCTGCCATCGCATCGATTTACGCAGCTTTCATTTGGGTGAACGTCCGCTGCCCGTTTGCGCTCGCTGCACTGGCATGTATCTGGGAGCGATATTGGCGCTTACCTTCCAATTCATCTCAGGACGCCGCCGAGCCGGCGCGCCACCCGTATGGGTAATGGCGATCCTTGCCGTACTGGTATTGGCATTTGCTGCAGATGGTCTAAACTCTTTTCTCAACCTGATTCCCGGCGCGCCGCATCTTTACGCACCTCAGAACTGGCTTCGCCTGCTGACCGGTACCGGTATGGGGCTTGTGATTGCTGCAGCGCTGTTCCCCGGTTTTAACCAGGCGGTCTGGGTTGAGTCCGACCCCCGCTCAGCTCTGAGCAGTTGGCGGCATGTGACCTTGTTTTTCGCTTCCGCCCTGCTTCTGGACCTGGCTGTTCTGTCTGAAAATTCGCTGGTTCTCTATCCTCTGGCGCTGGTAAGCGCTGCAAGCGTGCTGGTGGTGCTGACCATTGTCTACAGCATGGTATGGGTGATGCTGCTGCGCGCCGAGAACCACTACCGCTTTGCCAGCCAGCTGATATTTCCATTCCTGGGCGGCTTTGGATTTGCACTGGCGCAGATCGCCCTCCTGGATTTCGGGAGATACCTGCTGACCGGGACCTGGGATGGTTTCCACCTGGGTTAATCTGGTGTAGAATAGCTTCATGAAAGTGTATTGCTCAGGAGGGAGCATATGGACGCATTAGCAGGTGTTATTTCTGCCTTTGGCCTGTCAGCCAGCGCCGGGCTGAACGCTTATATACCGCTGTTGATTATTTCGCTGATGGGCCGGTACACAGACTTGATCCAACTAAGCGAACCCTGGGACACATTGGAAAACCCGTGGATCATAGGTCTGCTGGTGGTGTTGACCTTGATTGAGGCCCTTGCCGATAAATTCCCGGCGGTCAACCATGTCAACGACGCCATCCAGACTTTTGTTCGCCCCACAGCCGGGGCACTGCTCTTCGCTGCCAGTGCCAGGGTGATCACCGATGTGCACCCCATCATCTCGCTGGCAGCCGGCTTGTTGGTGGCGGGCAGTGTGCATGCGGTTAAATCACTGGCTATTCGTCCTGCGGTAACCGCCACAACGGCTGGCGCTGGGAATGTGCCGGTGAGCATCCTCGAAGATATCATCTCAGGCGTTGTATCCATACTGTCTGTGGTGATCCCGGTGCTGTTCGCTGTTGTAGCGATCTTGATCACATCCTGGGTAGGATGGAAGATGTGGAGCCGCACGAATGTGAACGGGCCTGCATAACCACAACCAGTCATATAATATTTCTTCGTCTGGCCATTCTGAAATTGGGTAGGTAAGGCATCGATATCTATCAATCAAAAAAGAGGAGAAGGAGACATGGACGAGAATTATATTACCCCTGAAGCGCCGCAAAAGAAAAGCAACACAGCCTTGATCATCATCATTGTTGTACTGGTATTGCTGTGCTGTTGTTGTGTCCTGATGGCGGGTCTGGCCTGGAACTACGGCGATTATGTTTTGGAGCTTCTAGGATTTACGTATTAATCTACGAAGGTTTCTATCCCCAATCTGGAATAAGCGACCACCTCCACAAATGGCAATAACATCGCCATAAGTGGAGGTGGCTTCTTTAAGACTTAGCGGATACCGCAATCCAGGGTTAATTGCACCTGGGTGAATTCGTTTGGATTTACGAATACCTGCTGTGAGCTTAAGCTCGGCAGCGCCTGTCCCGCGGGTTGGGTGACCAGATAGCTGCCAGGGTTTAAGCTGACGCTGAAAGCCTATTTTTCAATAGGAGCGTTAACCAGGTTGCCCCACTCGGTCCACGAGCCGTCGTAATTGCGTACATTGGGATATCCCAGGAGATAGGTCAGGACGAACCAGGTGTGTGAGCTGCGCTCGCCAATCCGGCAGTAAGCAATGATGTCTTTGTCCGGGGTGATGCCACGCTCCTGGTACAACTTGTTCAGCTCCTCGGCTGATTTAAACGTGCTGTCGTTCTCGTTGGTGGCTTGCGACCAGGGGATGTTGGCTGCGCCTGGGATATGCCCTCCTCGAGTAGCACCTTCTTGTGGATAATTCGGCATTGCCAGCAGCTCGCCAGAATATTCCTTGGGTGAGCGGACATCCACCAGAGGCTGCTTATTCTGGATATGGCGGAAGACATCCTCGCGGTAGGCCCGGATACCAGGATCGGGTTCTTTTGCTTTATAAGTGGTTTTGGGATAAGATGGAACCGCGGTGCTGAGCGGACGCTGTTCCTGTATCCATTTCGTGCGGCCTCCATTCATTATCTTGACCATCTCATGACCATAGTAGCGGAACAGCCACAGGGCGTATGTGGCGAACCAGTTGCTTTTATCGCCATAAAAAATTACGGTCGTGTCTTTTGAGATACCTGCCTCGGAGCACAGCTTTTCAAAGTCCGCCCGACTCAAGAAATCACGCCGTACAGGATCCTGCAGCGTGGTAAACCAGTCCACTTTCACTGCACCAGGAATATGTCCGGTTTCGTAGAGCAGGAAATCCTCATTCGACTCCACCAGGCGGATGTTCGGATCGTTCAAATTCTGAGCCACCCATTCAGTCTCTACCAGATAATCGGGATGTGCGTATTCTCTAACCATTATTAGTTCCTCCAGATCACACTGAATAATGTTGGGCCTTACAGAGTTGGAGGGTGGGTGGGGGTGTCTGGCGAGCGTAGCTCGCCCAGACACCCCCAAAACCCTCTGAAGTGCTTTACTTCTAATATTATAGACTATTATTATAAAAAATATACTTATTGGCATCAAGGTGCTGGGAATACCTGTACCGCCTCCTGAGGATCAAACCCGATCCTGACTGTTCCCCCAATTCCCGGTAGGTCAGAAGAGGATGGAAATTCAAAGGTTAGAGGAATACCCTGTACATCGATAATTGCCCGGTAAGTAGTGCCCCGGAAAGTGTAGCTAAGTAATTCTCCTTCCAAATACCAGTATCCATCGGTGTTGTGCTTAACCGTCTCAGCAAGCTGTACGGCATCGGGGCGCAGCAGGAGGGCAACTTTTTCGTGGGGCCTGACAGCCGCCGGCAGCCACCCGATAGCGGTCCTCACGCCTGGCTTGCCATCAATGATCTGAGCCTCCCCATCTAATAGATTGCCCAGGCCAAGAAACTGCGCCACAAAGGGAGAAGCTGGATGGTGGTAGATGGCTTGCGGGGTGTCCACCTGCATCACCTGCCCAGCGTTCATCAGCACGACGCGGTCAGCCAGGGTGAAGGCTTCTTCCTGATCATGGGTTACATAGACCGCGGTCTGTCTGGTTTTGTGCAAGATATCCCCTAGCTCGATGATCAGTCGCTCGCGCAAGGTCCTGTCCAACGATCCGAGCGGTTCATCGAGCATCAGCAGGCGCGGCTGAGGGGCCAATGAGCGTGCCAGGGCCACGCGCTGCTGTTCCCCACCAGATAGGGTATTGACATCCCGCTGCTCGATACCGGGCAGCCCTACCAGGGCAAGCGCTTGCTGGACGCGCCGTTGTATTTCACCCCCCTGAACGCCTTCCATCCGCAGTCCGAAGGCGATATTGTCGCTCACATTCATGTGTGGAAAAAGAGCGAAATCCTGGAACATGAGACCGAAATTTCGCTTGTGCGTGGGCATGCCTTCCAGATCCTCACCATTCCAGGTGATCTGCCCTCGATCAGGACGCTCCAGACCGGCGATTATCGCCAGGATGGTCGATTTCCCGCAACCGCTGGGTCCGAGCAGGGCCACGATCTCCCCCGGCGAAACATTGAAAGAGACCCCCGACACCGCCCGGGTACCTCCAAAGGATTTTTCAATATCTGCCAGCTGCAGTCCGTCCATGATTAAAACTCCCCCACTTCGGCGATGCGGAAGCGCTCGATTGCCAGCATGCCGGCTGATGTGGTGACCATCAATATGGTGCTTAATGCAAGCGCTTGCCCGTAGTTCAGAGCGCCGGGCTGGGAAATAAACCTGTAGATCATGATGGGGATTGTGGGGCGGTCGGGGCGTGCAATCAGGGCAGTAGCTCCGAACTCACCGAGCGAGATGGTAAATGCGAAAACAGCTGCTACCAGCATAGCGCGCCCAACCAACGGCAGGTCAACCTGCAGAAGAACCTGGCTTTCGGCAGCGCCCAGCACCGCAGCAGCTTGCCTCAATCGGGGGCGGATGCTGCGTATAGCCGGTACCAGGCTGCGCACAACAAATGGAAACGCTACCAATGTGTGAGCCAGGGGGACGAGTACGGGCGAAGCGCGCAGATCAACCGGAGGGTGGTTTAACGCCACAATGAAACCCAGCCCCAAAGTGACTGCAGATGTCCCTAGCGGCAGCATCAAGATCGGGTCCATCACCCGGCTGAGGACCGAATCGCGGTCGCGCGCCAGAGTCCATGCCACCGGCAGTCCCAGGCTGAGGGCCAACACGACTGTGGCAGAGGCATAAGCCAGGGAATTAATGATCGCTTGCGTGGGCGGCACATAGAACAAGGAATTCCGGCGGTTGATCGTAAGCTCCTGATAGTTTGCTAGCGTCAACCGCTGAGTAGAAAGCGATGCCTGACTGCGACCCTGATCCTGTGTGGTGAACGAGCGTGCTGCCAGGGCGACCAGTGGAACGGTCTCTAAACCGACCAACAGGGTCAGGATCACTCCAGCCATGATCCGGCTGCGCCAGGAGGTCAGACGCTTTTGTGTATATCGTTGCGGGCGCAGCGACAGAGGCCGCGACAGTCGTATTGACAGGCGGGTATAGAAAACGGTGAAGGCGAGAGTGCAGGCAAGCTGGATAATCGACAGAGCAGCTGCCAGAGGCAGGTTGAAGAGACTGATGGTTTGATTATAGATCTCGACCTCCAGAGTTACAAAACGTGGTCCACCCAGCACCAGAATGACCCCGAATGAAGTGAAATCGAAGATGAAGATCAGCAGCGCTGCCGAAGCAATTGCCGGCATCAACAGGGGCAGCGTAATCTGGCGCAGTGTCTGCCAGTTGTTGGCTCCCAGCACCCTGGATGCCTGGCTCAGGCGGGGGTCGATGTGCGACCAGAAATCGCCCACCATGCGCAGGACAATGGTGGTGTTATAAAAAATATGCGCCAGCAGGATGGCAGACAGGGAATTAATAAACTCGACTGGCGGTTGGCTGAGGTCAAGCCATTCCATCAGAGCCAGGTTGACCCAGCCGCGCGGACCGATGAGGGCATTAAATGCAGCTGCCACGACCAGGGTGGGCATCACGAATGGGATGCCGGTCAGCGCCATTACCACCCCGTTGCCGCGGAACTGGTAGCGCGCCAGCAGGTATGCACCGGGCAGTCCGAATAACAGGGTCAGCAAGGTGGACAGCACTGCCTGCCAGATGGTGAACCAGATGATCCCCCGCTGGGCAGGTGAAGTGAGCGCTTCTGCAAAGGGTGCAATTAACCCACCTTCCCCGCGCCCCAGGCTGATCGAGAGGATGCGGAGCATCGGGTAAAAATAAAACAGCACTAGGAAGGCAAGCGGCACAATCCACAAAGCAGTGGTGCGGAAGATATGCCTGGATTGTTTCATAGATTATCTCAACACAGTCTCCGTCCAGTCCTTCAACCACTGTTCGCGCTTCTGGGCGATCAGTTCCGGGCTAACGACTGCTGTCTTCTCAGGCAGTGAAAGATGCTTAGTGAAAACCTCATCCAGCCCAGCGTTGGGATTGACCGGGAAGACGAACATCTGCATAGGCATATCCTCCTGGAAGGTGGTTGACAGCATAAAGTCGATCCATTTTTCAGCCAGGTCGCGATTTTTGGTGCCTTTCAAGATACCCACCAGCTCGATCTGCCGGAAGCAAGTCTCATCTCCGACCACTGCAGCGGTTGGCGGCGTCTCCGGCGGCGTCTCAGCATAGATCACCTCGAAAGCCGGGCTTGAATCGTAAGAGACCACAATCGGGCGCGATCCTCTCCCTGCAGAGCCGCTGAACTCAGAATTATAAGCGCTATCCCAGTCGTTGACTACTTTGACATCATTGTCAACCAGCTCACTCCAGTAATCAAGGTAGCCATCCTCTCCGAAGTGTCCGATGGTTGCCAGAAGGAAAGCCAGACCGGGTGAGGAAGTTGCCGGATTCTGGACTACCAGCAGGCTCTTATACTCGGGTTTGACCAGGTCTTCCAGGGATTGAGGTGGGGAAATGCCTTTCTCCTCGAAATAGCCTTTGTCGAAATTCAGGCACACATCCCCGTAATCGACCGGTAAAGCGCGGTTTTGAGGATCAAGCTTGAACTCATCCGGAATACCTGCCAGAGCCGGGGATGCATAGCTCTCGAAAATCCCTTCGTCCAGCGCCCGACTCAGGAAAGTGTTGTCAATGCCGTAGAACACATCCGCAAGCGGGTTATCTACGGACAAGATAGCCTTGTTGAGAGCCGTGCCGGTATCGCCCGCTTTGAGAAACTGCACCTTGATTTGGTTTTCAGATTCGAAGGCCCTGATGACGTCTTCGGATACCGCGAACGAATCGTGGGTCATTACGGTCAGGACGCGCGGCTCCAATACAGTTGGAGTGCTTGTCGGACCCGACTGCACGCAGCCTGAAATCCCTAGCATACCCAGTGATAAAATCAAGCCTACTTTTCGAAGCATCTTTTGCCTCCTCGAAATAAAACAACAGGTTGTTAATACGCAGCGCCTGCTAGACGCTGCCCGGTTTATGGATGACCACACACAGCAGCGCGCCCTGTTCGAACTGGACAGAGGCGCTTCCGCCGAGTAATGTGTTGCTCAGGCCGCGGGTAGCGCCGAAGTACAGCGATTCATCGTGCAGAGGATATTCAAGACCATCGGTTTTGACTCCCTGGGCTGTGCCAATTAGAGGGATCAGCGAGAGGGTATCACCAGCCTCGCCAGAGATCACGTGCCGGACGCCTGCGCGCAGCAGATAGATTTCTTGCTTGCCATCGACCAGGCGGATGTCCATCTTGCGGTAGCTATCCGAAGCTGGAAGAAGCAGGTTTGCCAGCGTTTGATCCCAACGCGCACCCAAAGCACCGAAAATCAAGACTTCCCTGGCGCCGGATTCCTGGGCGTGCATCAGCGCCAGCTCAAGATCAGTGTAATCTTTATGGGCGGGGTGCCGGATTATTTGTGTCCCAGATCGGGCAATTCGCTCGACTTCATCTTCGTCGAGCGAGTCGAAATCCCCGATTAATACCTGCGGTATGAGGCCGAGCATGCTGCAGTGGCGCGCCCCACCGTCGGCGGCGATGATAAGGTCATCTGAATGGACCAACGCTCGGACAGCTTCGTAATCCTTGAGCTCTCCATTGGCGAAGATGATGGTGCGCTTGAGGTTGTACAAAATAATACCCTCCTCTCATGCTGGAGGAGGGCTTAGCGTCTAGTAGGTTGCGATTCCTCCGCCGGCATTATCCGGATCAGGTTCGCGGGTCGAGGGCTGCTGGCCCTCCTCTCAGCCTGGCATCACCAGGCTCCCCGTGCAATTTATTGTAGGCTATCTCAAAAGCAAGACGTCTTGGGGGGTGTGCGGCATTTTTGCCGCACCCACCCCACACAACCATTTTGAGATGACTTAACGATTCTGCCGTTAGTATAAGCTTGGTTGCGCTTAACTGTCAAGTAAGCACATTTCCCCACCGCTCATACTGGTTAACCCTATCGGTACGGCACCTGTGGTGTCGGTAGTGCCGTTTATTTTCTACCCCTGTAAAGAGGGATCAGCGCACACGCCGTTTCCACTCTTCCTTTACCTGCAACTGCCTGGGACTTGTGCTGGAGCTTAAGTTGAGGAAATCACTCAGCAGGCGGTTGAACTTGCTGGTCTCCTCCAACATCGGGTAATGACCAGATTGCTCAAAAATAATGTGGTGTAGGTGTTCTGGTAAAAGGGAGATTATATTCGGATCTGGAATCCCGATAGCTGGATCATTCATCCCATGCACCAATAAGGTGGGAGTCTGGATCAGGGCGGGCAACGCGTGCAGCTCGACGTTCTGCAGACCGGCCAGGGTAAGCAGGATCGCTTTGGAATCTGCCTTACACGCCTCCGCCCAGGCAGCTTCGTGCGAATTACGTCCCAGCAGCCAATCGGCCAGCTCAGTCGGAGTGGCGGACTGCAGGCGCGGATTAATGGTCTCCTGACTAAATGGGTAGCTGACAGCCAGAAGGCGGTCGACAAGGCTGCTGTAACGTTGCGCAAACAACATGGATAAGATTGCCCCAAAGCCATGTCCGACCAGAGCAACCCGGCCGATTCCCAGTTTTTCCATGAAATCGTTTAGCAGATCAATCTGCTGTTCCACGGAGTAATGGCGGGCGCTCTTGGCAGTGTCGCCAAACCCCCACAGGTCGAGGGCGTATGTACGGTAAGAGATAGAAGCCGCCTGCATTGCGGGAATCCAATATCTCCACGATCCGACCCAGTCGTGCAGGAAGACCAGGGGACGACCACGGCCTAAAACCTCATAATGGATGATCTCATCCTGCAGAATAATGACGCTCACGAGACGACCCGCTGCTACTCTCTACCCGCTATACTTTCCCGGCCTCTGCCAGGATGTCCTTTATGCGCTCCGCCAGTTGGTCGGGGGCGAATGGTTTTAGAATATATTCTTTTGCACCCATTGCCAGACCGATATTTACCTCCGCCTCCTGCCCCTTTGCAGACAGAAAAACGATCGGGATGTGGCTGGTTTGCTCGTCAGCCTTGATTTTTTCACAAGCCTCATAACCGGTCATGCGCGGCATGCGGACATCCAATAAGATCAGGTCGGGGAGTATCTCCCTGGCCATGTTGTAGGCTTCTTCACCATTGGAAGTCGCGATGACCTCGTGACCAGCAAAACGCAAGGTAAATGCGATCAAATCCCGGATATCCCTTTCGTCTTCTGCGATCAATATTCTTCCCATCGTAAATACCTCATCGGTTTTTATTGGATTTGTAAGTGGGTAAGGTAAAGGAGAAGGTGCTGCCCTCGCCCGGTATTCCACTGCTCTCCAGCCAAATCCTGCCCTTATGCATTTCAACCAGGTGTTGGACGATAGACAATCCCAGACCCGTACCGGAGGTTCCAAGAACAAATGGATGCTCACCCCGATAGAATCTCTCGAATACTCGCGACTGTTGTTCTAGCGGTATGCCAATACCATTATCCTGCACGTCAATCTGAACTTCATCTTCTTTTTGACGGGCACGCAGGAGTATGTGCCCCTTTTCTGGAGTGTAGTAGTAGGCATTCTCCAGTAAGTTATCCAGGATATGCCGGAGCTGCTGCGGATCGGCGACCACGCGGGGTAATTTTCTCGGTACGTCGGTCTCTATCTGCATGGGTTTATTCTCTTCTTCTGCGCGCAGGATCAGATCATTGGCTGTCTGTTTTACGAGCTGCGCCAGGTCTACAGGCTGAGTTGCCAGATTGAGCTTCCCTGATTCGATGCGGGAGATATCCAACAAGTCATTTACCAATACCGCCAACCTTTCGGTATTGTTCTTAACAATCTCGAGGAAATGCGCTTGTTGTTCATTCAACCCGCCAGCAGCTCCCATCAGCAGGATATCGACATAGCCTTTGATGGAAGTCATCGGGGTACGCAGCTCGTGGCTTACGGTAGCGACAAACTCGGACTTCAGTCTATCTATCTCTACCTGGTGGGTGATATCGCGAAAAATCGAAACGGTCCCCAGAAAAGTCTCGCGCAGGCTGACTGGCGCCAGATGTACAGATACTACACGCCCATCCTCGAGTATGATCTGTTCGGAGAATAGATCGCCAGAGCGACTGCTGCCTTGATCGGTCTGCGACCACTTACTGATCGTGTCCACCCAGGTCTCTGCAGCCCCGCCGAACAGGCCGGTGAAATACTCCAATGATTTGCCGATCACCTGCTCGCGGTTCAAATTCAGGATCTTTTGCGCCGAATCATTGAACAAGGTGATCCGCATGGTCTCATCGGTGACCAGCACGCCATCGGCAACATCTTCCAGGATAGCCTTGGTGCGCTGAGTCTCTACCTGTTGCCCGCGCACCATATTGCCCAAATCCTCCGCCTGGTCGCGGATCAAGCGGTAAAGCTCGGCATTATTTACCGCGATGGCGACCTGGTTGGCAGCCGCCTGCACAAGGTCAAGCTGGTCCATGGAGAAATGGTCTACCTGGCGGTGGAAGAAAAGCAGTGCCCCCAACGCTTCTCCGCCAATCAGAAGCGGCACGCCGATCGCACTGCGGTATTGGGTGGTATTATTGGTCAGTTCCAGCCAGCGCTTATCTTCTTTGACATCCGGGATCAATGCCGGTTTGTGTTGCTGTATGATCCAGCCCGCCAGTCCCTGGTTGGAATCCAGGGTGGTGAAGAACTCCTCGGTTGTGATGGGCGATGTATGACCCACAGAAGCCAGATGGTGCAGCTTTTTCTCGCCAGTGCGGGCGAGCAGAACTGTAATATGCTCGGCATCGATGATCTGGTTGAGCACTCTCAGCGTGCGCGTGAGCACCTGCTCTAGATCCAGGCTGGCCGATAGTTCAGTGATCAGGCGCAGCAGAGTCTCTGTGCGTTGGTGGGCACGTGCCAACTGTTCGGTGCGTTCTTTCACCCGCTGGTCGAGCTCGTTGGTCAGGCTGCGCGTTTCAGCGTACAGCCTTGCGTTTTGGATTGCGATGGCAGCCTGGTTGCTGATCGTGCGCGCCAGGTCGATCTCATCGGCGCTGTACCGGTGTGCACGCTCCATCTGAGCAAACAAGACGCCATGCAACTCACTGCCGGTTGCAAGTGAAAGCGCCAGCAGCGAATGCGTACCCACACCCGTTAAATACTCAAGCAGCGGAGCCAGCTCGGCTTCAGTGTGTATATCCTCACAATTGAATATTCCCAGGGTCTCTCGCATCCGCTCAAAAAGCGGCGCGTCGGGCACAGACACTGGTAAAGCAATATCGCGGTCCGGGTATACGGCATGAATAGCGGGCTCGCCTGCCGCATCGAAGAGCAATCCAGAGACACAATCGCAGTGGATGGTCTGGAAGACCTCCTGGATAGTGATGGAGAGAAGCTGGTCTGGATCCATCGACTCGCTAAGCGCTTTTGAGAAGCGGTTCAATCTCTCAAGGTGCTGGGAGCGTTGGTCCAGCTCGGCAGCGCGGTCGACAATTTGCTGATACAGGCCGGCATTCTCAAGGGTCACGGCAGCCTGGCTGGCAAAAGCCATAGCAATTTGTACATGTTCCGCAGTGTAATAATAGGGCTCATCCATTTCTAGGGCGATGACGCCGATGACCTCACCGCTGGCAATCAGCGGGATACCTAACCAGGATGGATTTGGGTTTTCAACTAACGAAGAAAATCGCGCGTCGTGGTTCACATCGCCGACAACCAGCGCCTGCCCGGTGGCGACCATCTCTTTCAGCAAAGCGCTGTCCTCGAAAGCGACTGAGAGACCTTTGCGCACATCGCTGTCTACAAAACCGCGCGCCACCTGTACGATCAGCTCATTCCCCCGGCGCAGCCATAATGTTCCAGTCTTGAAAGTCAGGATGGCTTCGAGCTGATTAAGTAAGGATGCAATCAGTTCATCAGGTTTCAGGTTGGAAGAAATGGTTGCGGCGACGCCGGTCAGCGCCTGCAGCTGGCTGGCGCGCTGCTCTGCCGCGCGGTATAAGCGGGAGTTCTCCAGGTTGAGGGCGGTTTGTTGCGTGAGGGATGTCACCAGAGCTTGCGCTTCGAAGGAGAATGCCGCAGGCGTCTTGAAGCTCTCCAGGATGAGCACCCCCAGAGGTACTGCGTTCTGCGCTCTCTGGATGGGAACTGCCAGGCAGGAGAGCGGCAATCTTCCCCCGGTGGCATCATGGTAGCGCAGCATGTTTTCTGAAGAGAGGTTATATGAGCTGGTGAAATCTACTTCATCGATACGGATGGGAACTTTCTGCTCGAATGCCTGTCCTGGTGGGGCCTCGCCTGAGCAGTAAGCAAGTTCTAATATACGCTCATTGTCTGTGAATCCGGAGGCTGTGTGTGGGATCAGACGGTTCTGTTTGGCATCCCATAGGGCCACCAGGCTTGTCTGGGCGGATGGCAGCACATGCAGCGAGCTCTCAACAAGTATCTGCAAGATGCGGTCGGGTTCCAGGTTGCCCAGCTGTCGATTGAAATCCAGAAGCAGGTTTACTTCTGCAAGGTGCTGGCTGATCTCTGTCAGCAGATTGAGATTCTGCAGGGTGATTGCTACCTGGCGGGCGAGCAGGGTAAATAATTGTTCGTCTTCGCTGGTGAAGGGGGCCAGCGGAGTCTGGCTGATGGTCAAGATAGCTGCATCCAGCCGTGCTCCTATAAAGATGGGCAGGCTGATAAAGCCGCGCGCTTCCAGTGCTTGCAGCAAAGGTGAATTTGACCACTCCGCCCCGGGTTCCAGCCGTGAGACGAGCAGGTTGCCTCCGCTTTGCAGGCTGTAGTGCAGGGGGTTGCGCTGCCCCAGCAGTGCTTCGATGTGGATCCCTTGTGGAACACGACCGAGACTATGCAGCAAATGTGGTCCGTGCGCGCCGGGCTCGACGATAATGGCGATATCCATATCCATATGGGTCAGGATCTCGCGTCCAAAAGCCAACAGCACGCTAGACCGGTCACCTTGCCGGTTGACGACTTCACCGATGTCCATACCTGCCCGGATGCGGGCTGCCCGCTGGCTAAGGCGTTGAACGGCTATCGTCTGCTCCAGATCTTTATGCAGCAAGACCGGCAGATGGCTCTGGGCAGCGTGGGCTGCCTGCTCTGCCCGCTGTAAATCTTCTTGAATTGCTGCGATCTTGAATTTCAGCCCGCGCAGCTGCCGCTGGTTTTCGATTACCAGAGCTGCCTGGCTTGCAAAGACTTCCAAAGTTTCAATGGCGGCCAGATCGGGGCGCAAGTTATCGCGCGGATTATCGACGCTGATTAATCCTAGAGGTTGTCCGCTCCCGCTGTATAGTGGGAGGAGCAAAGTATCCTCCGGGTTCCAGGTATGCAGGCTGCTGTCACTGCGGCTGTCGACCAGGGGCGCAATTGTGATGCTATGAATATCAGCCGGTAAGATGGGCATCTGTTCATATGGAATAAAAAATGCCCGACCAATACGGAATTTGGGATCCAGGAGCGTTTCGACACTTTGCCAGGGCTGTGGGTGTGCTCGTAGCTCTTCCATGAAGTCTTTGGGAATGCCTGCCCCTGCGCTGCGCTGCAAAGTTCCGCTATCTGGCTCGTAAATACTGATCAAAACCGTCTCGAATTGAGTGGTCGACTGGATCGCTGTGGCTATATTTTCCAGGGCGTGCTCCTGGGTTTGTTCAGACTGGATAGCCTGCGAGGTGTCCAACAGGCGAGCCATTGTCTCAATCCTGCGGTTGAGCATCTCACCGCGGCGAACCTGCTCTTGGTAGCGATAAGCGCTGCCAAGCGCTACAGCCGCTTGAATCGCCAATGCCTCAGTGATTTCTTTAGCAGGCTGGTCAAATCTGCCCGGCAGGTTAGCGTGCATGTGGATCAAGCCAGCCACCTTGCTCTGATAGGCGATGGGAACGATCAATGACGAGCGAATGCCGGCATGAGCAAGCTGTGCACCATCTGCGGATTCCAGCAGCGCGGTCTCTAGCTGATCATAATCGTCGATGATCAGCGCCTCTTTTGTCTCCAAAACGCGTTTTTCAAATGGCAGCAGCTCTGGGAGAGGAGGGTCCCCCAGGTGCAGGATTGTCTTGACCGGGTTTTCATCGGGCTGTTCTGATGGGGATGGCTTTGGCGAGCTGCCATTGATATCAAAAAGGAGGATCGTGCCGCAGTCTGCACGCGTGGTCTGCAGGGCCTCCTCATAAACACGTTGGAGCAGGTATTGAAGATCGTCTGTATTGTTCAGCTCTCGCCCAACACGCGTCAGGGCAGTTAACTGGTCGATGCGCTGGCGCAGCGATTCATCAGTTTGTTCATATAAGGTAGCGCGTTCAACAACATTAGCCAGCTGCCCGGCGGCAGTGATCACGGTTTGGATGTCACCGCGCACAAAATAGTCCGGCTCGTAGCTTCCAATTAATATCTCGCCGATGCCATGATCGCGAACGACCAAAGGCACGATCACCAATGAGCGGATGCCCAGGCTGGCATAGATTGATCGGTACAAGGGTGTTATCTGAGGATCTTCCTGGGAATCACTGCTGATAATGGGGTTCTGGCTTCCCGTTGCAGTGTGCCGGAATTGGGGTTCGTCAACCGAAATGTGTCCCAGGCGGGCAGCAAATTCAGGGGATATCCCAAAAAGCGAGGCTTTATGAATGCACAGCTCCCCGCGTCCTTCGTCCAGCAGGAAGACAGCTGCCTTATCTGCCTTCAGCAGGCGCCCTAAATCCTGAAGAGAGTATTTGAGGGTTTCATCCAGGGTGGCGGTAGATCCGGTGAGGCTGGCAATGCGGCGTAAGGTCTCGGCGCGCTGAGCTCGACGCTCCGATTGCTGTACCAGGGCTACATTCTCTACAATTGGCCCTGCCTGGCCGGCAATGATCCTCAGCAGCCTTAGATCGTCAGGGTTGAAGTATGTGCCATCACGTTTATCACCAACCTGGAGATAGCCTAACATCCGCCCTCCGGATGTGAGCGGCACCAGCACAGTCTGATGAACGCCTGCAGCAATCGCCAGATGGTCGAGTCCTAATGCTTGCAGCTTTGGGTCGGAGAGCGCATCCTCGGCGATGATCATCTCCTGGGAGAGCCAGATCTCCTCCGCTGGGCTGTTGGGCTGAATCACGCTGCTCGCCCATTCGATAATCCTTTCGTGCAATCCAAGGAAAGGGAGCTGTCCTTGCAGGGTTCGCTGGCTTTCGTCATAGGTAAAGAAACCCAAGAAATTCACATCCAGCAGCGGCGCGATGCTCTCCACCAGCCTGGTAAAAAGGAATTTTGTATCCCCGACGGAGCCGGCTGCCTGGGCCAGGTGTGCGAGGCCAGCCAGCTCACGGCTGCGCTGCTGTTCTTCGCGGTAAAGCAGGGCATTATGCAAAGCGATAGAGGCTGGCCCACACAGAATCTGCAGCAGCTCCAGATCACTTTGAGAGAAGGTGTCTTTTGACAGAGACGCAAGCTCCATCGTCCCGATCAGCTCGCCTGCCACCATGAGCGGCACACCCAGATAAGAAATGATCGGCAACCTGTTTGCATCGTTCACAGGTCTGACCAACCGGAAGGCCTCGGTATCGGGAACTAACAGGGGTTTTCGCTCGGCGATCAGATAGCCTGAGTAGCCGCTCTCAGGCGTGTACCGCTCCCTGGCTCTTTCGAGGATAGGATTGGCCTCTTGAAACCCAGACAGGCGATATGGGATGGCCTGTCGTACTTCAGGCTGCCAGATCGAGATTTCCGAAAAATCAGCAGGGATCAGGCGGACAATATTTTCCAGGATAGCTTTTATCGTCGTTTCGAGGTCCAGATCGGCAGCCATGGCCTCGTTCAATTCGTTTAACACCTGGATAGCCCGGGTGGATAGACTGTTATTGCCGCCAGAGACTGGTTGGCTGCCGACTTCCAGAACCAATTGGGGAGTCTGCAGCCTCACCAACACTGAGGGGACGCCTGCGTATTGGATCGAATAAGATTTTCCATCGATAGCGCGCCCATCCAGGTAAAACCTTGACTGGCTCTCTGCAGAACACAAACCCAGGAATGACTCAGTAGGGCGCAGCCTGCGGCTTATGCGCTCCAGGGTGGGCATGGCTTCCCAGGCGCCGAACCATTCTCGCCCGATCTGGTTGATGTAAACCAGCCGCCCTCCTTCTTCGATGATCAAGATCACTTCCGAGTGGTTGGGGACGTCGACCGCAGGTGCTATTATCGCTGGGGCTGTCCGGACGATCGATTGGGTTTGTACAATCGTGCGTAATACAGTCAGGGTCAGCAGGCAGGCAGCCAACCCGAAAATAATCAGTATTACACCCAGCAGTGATTGATCAACCTGAAACATTGTCAGTAAGAAAGATACTATGGAAAGAGCTATCCTTCGGAACGCCGGGCTTCGGCAGCCAGCTCGGTGATCTCACGAATATCGGCAAACTGGTACTGGGTTGGAGACACCATACCGATCGAAAGAGACATCAAAGGGGTTTTTGTCTGCTGTCCGGACTCGTTTATAGTCACCACATAGCCCTGCTCTCGATCGAGAAAACTGTAATGGGTGAGCACTTCCTCAGCAAAGCGAGTTTTCAACGCCTGGCGGATCCTCGGAGCGCTGTCTTCATTGGCAATGATAATAAAGCTGTCGCCTCCAGCGTGTCCGATAAAATCCTTGGGAGAGCCGAGCGTGTCAACCACTTCTCCCATCAGTATGGCTGCAAAACGGAGCACATCGTCTCCGGCAACGAAACCGTACACATCTTTGAAGGCGTCGTAATGATTGATACGGATATCCATTAACGTCCAGTCTGTCTGGCGGATGATACGCCGAAGCTGTTCTTCGATTAATCTTCCGGAAGGCAGTCCGGAGCGCGGGTCGGTCAGGCTTTGTTGTTCAGCCCGGGTGATGGCGCGCTGGACGCGCAATTTCAATTCTTCGATATCGAAAGGTTTGGTGATATAGTCATCTGCCCCCAGTTCAAGCCCCTGTAATTTATCGCTGCGTTCGTCTTTTTGAGTCAGGAAGATAATCGGGACGTGGCTGGTGCGTGTGTTGGTGCGCAGGATGCGGCATACTTCGAAACCGTCAATATCTGGCAGCATGATATCCAACACAATCAGGTGCGGCAGGCTGTGCCTGGTCTTTTCCAGGGCGTCACCACCGCGTGGGGCAATATCCACATCATAGTTGTGGCTGGTGAAATAGATCTTCAGCATATTCGAGATATCGAAATCGTCTTCTACGATCAAGAGCCGGGCTTTACTCATAGCGACCTCCCAAGAATTGCTGACTGACCACGGCCATAACTCCGTATGGCGCTAGCTTGACTTACCAGGTTTCAACGATAGTCTCGTCGATTCTGGGATACAGGCGCATGTGTGTGGTGGCGAAGGGCAGGCGGTGGTGATCGCTTTCCTCATAGAGTACATCATGGTCGATCACGCGCCGTTCCGCCGATGCAAACAATACCACGTCAGATTCGATCGCCCGAGCGGGAAAGACGATCATCCCTGACCCCAATCGACAATTATGGCCTACACACCCCCCCAGGACCGGACGGTTAGAGTAATTTAACTGGTGATTGCCATCTCGGGCTCGAATCGGTGCAGGCAGCAGGTTGAAGTCAGTAAACGTCGATCCTGCTCCGACGAACGTGTTGCGCCCGATGACACACATCTGCAGGCAGGTGTTCTGCGCCACCATGCTGTTGTCCATCATGGTGGTCATAAAAAGAGAGGCTCGAAATGGCAAAAACGATCCATCGCCAACCACCGACAACATGAGCTGGCAGTCTTGTGAGATATTTACGTTGTCACCGATAATGCAGTTCTCGATCACAGCCCCGGCATTGATCGTGACATTATCTCCGATTGTGGTAGGACCGTGAATGACGGCATGAGGATCAATGACGCAGTTGCGCCCGATGCGTACCAGCTCAGAGCATTCCAGCACCTGCTTTCCTTCAAACATAGCTTTCGCCAGTGTTCTGAGTTTGAAGAGCGGATCGTGCTGCAGTCTTTTCTCAAAGCGCGCCCCGCGGGTGAATAATCCATAGACCACGTCTGTGATAAAGATATGCACCCAGGCGTCAATGGCGATCAAACTGCGGCGAGGCACCTGAAAAACCAGGTCTCCCTGTTCGTATGCCATGTAGATGGGAACGTGATAGTAGCCGGCCTCTGTAACATCCACATCGATAACGACCGGCTCAGCTGACATCAAGTCAATTTGCGAGTGGATGCCATTGGGGTAGTACCACAGCTCAGCCAGGTAAAGATCACCATCGGGAATGTATGAAGTCGACAATGGGAGCGCATGCTCGCGGAAGGAGGGATCATTGGCCGAGAAAGCTGCCTGGCAAGGCTCCTTGCGCAGCTTTGCTTCGGACAGGAAAGCATCGATATACGCGGAATCGAAATACAGGTTATCACGATAGACCAGGCACTCCTCATCGATCTGGGGTAGAGAAGCATCTTTCGATAGCTCCAACTCCCTGTGGGTATATGGGGCCAGTACGTCTCGTTGCGCCAGCCATAGGGGTTTATTTTGCAACCGCAGATCACGGGCTCTTTCATTAAATGGATATATATGGCGTGGGTCCTGGAGGATGATTTTTAACATGCTGACCTGTAAATTCCTGGGTTTATCCAATCAAACTAACATGTAAACCAGATCGATAACATAGATTCAATCAAGCTCAATCAATCGGCTCCTTGTCAATTCGGATGATGCAGGAAGGATCACCTCTGGCTATGCAGAGGGTCTCTTCGATGTTATAAGACCTCCCATTGCTAACCCAAAAGAGGGCTTCTTGCAGAACGCCAACTGTTAGATGACATACCGGTATGTCGGAATGCCGCCCCCAGCACAGCCGGCAGCGCTTAGTGACCAGGTAATAATGATCGTTGTCTTCTTCGGCGCTGATATCCTGATCGGTGTAGCGGTTCAACGCTTCGGTCAGCAGTTTTGTTCCCTGGTGTATTTTCGTTGTAAGCGGCAGCAGCTTGAAATTTATATCTGTCAGACCAATGTCAGCGCCCAGCTCTCGCAGGGCATGCTTAAAACATGCCCGTCCTGAACGGATAGCCAACCCGTGCCCACCCAGCGGTCCGTAAATTTCTTCCATGGCGATTTGCAACCTGCTGAGGCTGGCTGCCTGAAACTGCCTGTCCAGATTGTTGGGTGGGTAGTTGTTGATCCACTCGGGCTGCCTGGACTGGTTCAAGACTGCATTGACGCCGTTGCGGCCTAATATCTCTTCCATTGCAAGTAAAATGATGCGCCCAAATTTGTTCGGGTAATAACCAGTTTTTGAAATCGCTTCAACCATTATTGAACTACCTCGCCGTCCAGGAAGTCTCGCAGTGTTTGCATAAATCTCTTGGGATCATCCAACATGATAAAATGGCCGGCCTTATGAAAGCGTTCGATGCGAGCATGTGGGATGCCGTCCAGCATTGTCTTCCACTGGTGAGGGCTGACAATAATATCCTTATCGCCGAACATACCCATGGCAGGAATATTTACCCGGTGTAATGATGTCCTCAAGTCCGTTTTTCGTAGAGATGCGATGCTGAGTAAGAAAGATTCCAGAGACACCCGCGAGAGATCGCGATCCATCATCGACGGCCAGCGTGGATCGCGGGAGTAGAAGGGCGCCAGGGCATGGTAGGACAGCCGGAAGGCCCACATGTTATTGTAGACAAGCCAGGCAATTATCCTTTGACCGAACAGCTTGAGAAGAACTGAGAGGGAAGAACCGACAATCGGTGAACCGATTACCGTGACTTTGCGCACCCGCTCAGGGTGTTGAATTGCTACCGATAAACTGACCGTCCCGCCCATGCTGTGACCGACCAGCGGCGCTTGCGCAATACCAAGCTGTTCCATGAACTGGTCGACCATGCTGACATACACCTGCACAGAATAATTTTCCAGTTTTTTTCCTGACTCTCCAAATCCCCAGAAATCCAATGCATAGGTACGATAATACTGGCCTAGATAGGCCATCGTTTCTTGCCACAGGCCCCAAGAACCCAGCCAACCATGCAGCAATATGACTGGTTGACCCCGGCCAAAAACCTCATAGTGTACGATACCTCGATCGGTAGTAATTGATGACACGATATCCGTTCGGTAACCAACGTTTACGCCTCGCCAGAATCCATCTCTGCCAAGATGCTGTAGAGCAGCTCAAGCAGCACCATTTTTACAGTCTTTTTGTCGGTGGCCACACAAGGCAGCAGTTTAACATTCGGATCCAGGCGCAGCGCGATGCGCATATCTTCTATATCCCAGGCGTCCTCTCGATCTTGCTTGTTGGCGGTAACAACATATGGCGTAGGAGCATAGGCGCGAAAGGTTTCCAGGATGCTGCGCGCCTCCCGGAATGTCTCGGGTCGCGTGCTGTCTACCATGACCACAAACCCCAACATACCCTCCGAGAGTATCTCCCACATAAAGTCGAAACGTTTCTGGCCCGGAGTGCCAAATAGATAGAGGACCAGATCGTTGTCCACCGTGATCCGGCCAAAATCCATGGCGACGGTGGTGGTCTCCTTAACTCGTTCCGCCTCTGAGGAGATCCTACGTTCTGTCGAGACGACGTCGATCTCGCTTACAGACCTTATGAACTCGGTTTTGCCGGCGTTGAAAGGCCCTGTAACCACCATTTTAACTGTTTGCATAGTGCGCTGTCCTTACACTTGTGTAATGCATATTGCGGAGTGTGGCTCTATTACAACGATCTGATCCGGCTGATAATGCGGTTAATCAGCGATTTTTGTTCTGCCTGTGTGCCCTTCTGCGGTGCAGCGGGGCGTGAAGGAGGTTGGATGTAGCGCGCCCCTTCTGGACGGACCAATTCGACCAATCCTGCCTGCAAAAGGCTGTAAGCGATCTTTCGGATTTCGAGATCGTTCAAATTGGTCGCTTTGGCGATCTGGTTGATCGTGTTTTTGGGATTGATGTAGGAAACGACTCGCCACTCTTCTACACTGAGATTGACGTTGCGCAAATTGGCGCCCGGTCGATCTGCAAATTTCAGCGCCATGTCCAGGCTGGGGATCTCGTCCTGGAGCTGCTCCAGCTCTCGCATCTGGCGCGTGCCCTCGATAATGATATTTTCAAGGTTGACGCGAACGGTGATCTTTTCGGCGGGTGGAAGCATGCCGCTTTCGAATCGGAAAAAGCCCTCCAACCAGGTGAAGAGACGATTGATGATGCCTACGAAATGTGCTTGCAGGCTGTTGAGAATATCTTGCTGGCTAATATAGTTCGCATTAATCAACAACAGCCCCAGCTCTTTATCACTCATGTGCCCGGCTCGCTCTTTGATTACCTTATACTGTGCCGCGGATATTTTCTTGGCACGGTAGAGGACAGCCGCAAGACTGTTATCTTCCTGACCCACCTGCGCATACGCCAGTTTACCATCCCGGAAACACACCATAACAGCACTATTCGGGCTCTCGATTATTAGTGCTCCGGTCTTCTGTGCAAGATTAATGAGGTTCAGCAGTTGGCTGATTGTGAAATCTCGAAGATTACCCTTCAGTGCCATTGTGGCCTCTACCTAGTATCTGCGATCAAGTGATCTTTATTGAATAATTGCATCTTTACAAATGAAAAATGCGTCAAAATTCACAGTCCTTGACACTGCATATGCTTGAGTTTATAATCCACGTCGCTTTATTCCTCGGTAGCTCAATTGGCAGAGCGGGCGGCTGTTAACCGCTAGGTTCCAGGTTCGAGTCCTGGCCGAGGAGCCTCCTTCATCGTGTACGCTTGTGCTTTCCCATGTAACCATGCATGGGAATTTTTTATCCCATTCCCTTGTCTACTTGCGATCTTCCATGATCGTGCGGTTTCTCCCAGATTGTTTGGCGGTATAGAGTGCCTGGTCTGCCCTTTCGATAAGAGTTTCGAGCGTATCGATGGTGTGTTTGAGTTCTGCCAGGCCAATGCTCACCGATATTTGCACGGGTTCGTTTTCGGTGGGATACGGATTTTGCTCTATAGCCTTGCGCAGCCGCTCGGCTGCCTGATGGGCATTGCTCAGATCAGTTTCGGGCAGCAGGGCTATAAACTCATCGCCGCCATATCTGCCAGGCAGATCGACCTGGCGTAGCTGGTGGATGATCTGTGAAGCCACCCCTGCAAGCACCTGGTCGCCAATCAGATGACCTTGAGAATCGTTCACTTTCTTGAAGAGGTCGATGTCGATCATCATTGCTGTAAGAGGACGGCTGAAACGGTGGGCGCGTTCGACCTCCCGCCGGCCCAACTCAAAGAAACCACGCCGGTTATATAAACTGGTCAGGGGATCCGTGATTGCCTGTCTTTGCACTTCGGTGTACAGTTGGGCATTGTTGATAGCAGTCGTGGCGGTGGCTGCGAAGCTGACCAGCAGCTGCAGGTCGGCTTCGGTAAAGGCGTACCGCCGGTAGGCATCTAATGAGATAGCGCCCAGCGTCCTGCCTCCCAGGATCAGTGGGGCAATGATCATAGAGGAGATCGCCCGAATCTCGGGGATATCTCCGCCGTAGCGCGTTTGTGGATCTGCATGAGCATCGTGGACGAGCAGCGGTCTGCGTTCCCTTACTGAAGTGGCTGCAAAGCTGGCACTGTCGGTTGGATTGAACGTCCGGATGCGCGGGTCGGTATAGCCCTGGATGGCGCGCAGCTGCAGCTGTCCGGTATCACGCGCCACCAGATGCAGGGTGCCCTTTTCTGCAGCCGATATAGCGCTGATGGCTGCATCCAGGATCTGACCCAGTAACACTTCCAGGTCAAGCGTGGTCAGCAGAGCTGCAGTGGCTTTCTGCAGGGCTGTTAGCTCCTGGGTTCTGTGCTGGGCTGCGTCCAGGGCGCGCCACTTCGCGATCGCCAGAGCCAATTGGCTTGAAGCCTGCTCACCCAGGCTGACCTCCCGTTGGGAATAGCCATGTTCTGATCGGTTAGAGAGCAGTGCTACACCTAATTTTTGATTGTCGGCGATCAGGGGCAGCGCGAGCAAAGATTTGATCTGAAACTGGGTTGCGATCCGGGCGCTGATGTATGGCGAGCTGGTGGTGTTCTTTATTTCCAGCACTCTGCCAGAGTTAAGCACAGATGAGATCAGGGTCAATTCGTCCGGCTCGATTTGGATCGTGCGGTAGACCTGGCGAAGCGGACCATAGGCTGCTGATGGGATGCTCTGTTTGCGCGCCTCGTCCCACAGAAGTATCAAAGCGCTGTCAGCTTCGAGCAGCTTGCCGAGGTATTCTGTCAGCGTCTGCAGCATGGCCTGGAAATCTTGGGCGATTAAGGTGGTACGCGTGATCTCGCTCAGCAGCGTCAGATAGCGTTCACGCACGTGCAGCTCTGTCTCGCGGCGTTCTGCATCGGCTTGATACTGCTTGCGCTGTTCGATCAGGCGCACGTTTTCGATTGCCAGCGCGCCTTGATTGGCGATGCCGGAGATGAGCGCCTGTTCATCCCCAGTAAATGTACGCGGGGATACGCTGCTTACGATCAGACGTCCGATGGCTTTATCGCCCACCTGCATGGGCACTTCAATATTGGTGACTAGCTCGGGAACTGCGGTGGTTTGCGCTCTATTTCCATTTGGGGTTTGAGCGTCAAGAGCTGAGGCAGGAGGGATTTGTCCTTTTGCTGCCAACAGGAGGCTTTCTGTCTGGTCCGGACCACCTGAATTATTGGCTGAAGCAGCAAATTGGGCCTCCAAATTCAGCTGTGAATCAACCATGCGTTCGTCCATCAGGCAAGCTACCTGGTATTCATTGCCCAGGTATGTTTGCAGCTCACGCCCGATGATCTGGCAGATTTCTTCATAGCTGGTAACTGACGCCAGTTTCTCAGAGAGATTGACCAGCGTCATCTGCTGGCGTTCCAAGGCCCGACTTTCAATTGCAACATCATCCAGCTCTCGCTGAATAGCACTTACTTTACGGAATGAAATTTCAATTAATACATAGGCCGCCGAAATACCGATTAACCAAATGAACACATGAGCGACAGCAGACCCTCCCTGGAGATAACGCCAGACCTCTCCAATAGTAATGGCGGCAAATGTTAACGCGATTACCAGCCACTTCAACTGCCGGAATCGGCGCTCGGTGGATTGGTCTGTATCGGTTTTCTGGGTTGGATCCTGCTTCACGCGTGTTTCCAAATTGATATATGCATCTGGAATAATGGTATTAGGATAAAATTCGTGATTTTTTGCATCATTCAGAATTTTTACAATTATAGCTTAACTCATCGTCTGGTATCCGACCGTTAAATTTACGTAATTATGTCATCTTGTTGTGTGTGGTTATATAAAGATAAAGCGTTACTTTTCATCGAGCGGTATGAAGCCTCGACCAAGCACTTCTTGTGCCGGGCTGACTATCATGAATGCTTGCGGATCAGCCTCCCGCACAAGCGCCTTTAAATGGCTGACTTCGGTAACCGTCAGCGCGCAGATCAGCAGCGAATGGGATTTTCCCGTAAACATACCAGTACCCTGGAGAGCTGTCACGCCTCGTTTCATCTCTTTCAGGATATTCTCACTGACAGCCTGGGCGCGATCTGTGATCACCATGGCTAAAAGCTGCTGGCGCCGGCGGCTCAACCTGTACCAAGGTCTTGTGATCTCCTCCTTGTCATTCGAGGCTGGGCTGGAAAATGGGATGCTGATGTCTGGCGAAAACCTGGGCAGCACTTCTCCGGTCGCCTGGTGCATACCAACCGTCAGGATCCCGATCGTAATCATGGTACCGAGGAAGACCAATACGAATACTATAACCGATTGTCCTGCTAGCCCACCTATCCTGGCGCGTTCGGCGAACTCTGCCCAGGTGGCGATTGTGGTTGGGAACAAGGCAACTTTAGTCAGCCAGGCAATCCCCAAAATTATATAGATGTACAGGTAGTTCCGGCGCAGCCTTCTACCGATCGCTTCCAACATGGAGATTGGGAAATGCGGGTGCAGCAAGATTTCTGCCAGGCTCTCCGCCCAATCCGGTGCTGGCTGAAAGGGCGGCACCAGCATCGCGGCAAAGAAATCGGTCTCCAACAGCCGTACACGCGAGCTCCACAATTCATAATACCGGTAGCGCCTGGCTTCGATAAACAAGAACATTGTGACCAGCAACACATTCAACAGGATCACTCCGTGGAAGCCCGAAGGTCCGAAGGCGATGGTCAGCACTGCGCCGGTGGCGACGACCGCCCAATTGGTGGTCGCATCCAATCTGGTGCGCCAGACATTCGCCCGCTGCACTTCGGCGCGGAAATAATGCACCATGGCAGTAGTAAATTCACTTGACCTCAACCGGTAGCCGCGAAAGGTCCAGACGGCTTCCGTTTCGCCCGCCGCAGGTGCCCCTTCTTTCTGATGACTGTCTGTTGGGCTCGATTGGGAGCCTGCTGTTGTCATCTTGGATCCTTGTTTGTCGCCAGAGCCTGTAAATCTCCCGCCTGTGACGATTTTACTTTCCGAATACGGCAAGTCATAGCAGGATCTTTCCTTAGTGGTTGATATTATACTGTTTAGAAACGTTTGGGCGCATAGCGAAGTTGTAAGGTATATAAATTCATAGTATCTGTCAGGTAATTATAGTTTATACCCTGGATGAAGTCATCCCAGTGCACCCATTTCTTATCTGATATAATCCGAGCCGTGTGATCGTCAGCTACATTTGCTGACTGCATTAAAGGCATGGCAGGTCGTATGGACGAAATGGGACGACCTGAAGAATTCAACGAATGAGGGAGTGGTTGGGTCCCGGTGGGCTCCCCGGTCTTCAAAACCGGTGGCGGGTCGCGTTGCGGGCCGCGGTGGGTTCGACTCCCATCCACTCCCGCCTACCGTAAAGGGATAAAAAAGGCACCCCAAGTGCCTTTTTTTGTTGTGCGCCCAGCATGGGCGTTGACTAGAGGGTGAAAGACCCTTACGGA
>CAZGIX010000023.1:3078-35504 GCA_964525785.1 uncultured Anaerolineaceae bacterium | reverse complement strand
CGGTTATCTCTCTAATAGTTGCTAGCCAAACCTTCAGGGTCTCAGCAGACCCTGAAGGTCTGGCGTTACCCGATCAGCGGGCGACCAACGGCAGCAGGACGCGGCCGCGCAGGTGCACGTAGAAATCGATCCGCTCCGACAGCCTGCCGGATGGATCGGGATTCTGCACTGTCACGCCGAGGTGGGTGGCATAAGCCAGCTTACTTGCCTCCACCTCCACCTGCAGCCGGCCAGCGCTGACGAAGGCGGTGGGCAGGGCTTCCCCATCCAACAGCACAACAGCGCCATCCACGAAACCACTGCCATTGACCTGCAGCGAGATAGCCCCCGAGCCGGCGACGACCCCTGGCGGGTTCAAGCTGCTGATGGCTGGCAGCGGGTTCTCCACCGTGAAGATGACGGCGTTGGAAGTGAGCGTGTTGGGATTGCGCACCGTGATCAGCGCATATTTCGCAGTTGAGAACAGCGCGGTGTCCACCTGAGCGGTCAGCAAGGTGCTGCTGATGTAAGTGGTCGGTAATGCGGTGGTCATCCAGTAGGCTTCTGCGCCATCCTCGAAGCCCTCCCCGCTGATGGATAAGTCGAAAGTGGCGCCGCCGGCGGCAGCACCCCCCGGGCTGAGGGCGCTGATCACTGGCAGCTCGCCCAGCACCGTCCAGGCCCAGGTATCCGGCTTTGTGTAGTTGGCTGGTCCGGGCCAGTTGTAGCGCCAGGGCCAAAGTCCCGGGTGATGCTCCAATTCCAACCCCACCGGATGGTCCCAGCCGCCCAGCACACCGGCGTCGATGCGCAGCTCGGCGTTCCAGTAATCGCCGCTGCGGCTGACCTGCGCCTGCAGGCCGCCTGGACCATCGCTGGTATAGCCGCCGCTGCCATCCCCAGCCTGGGTGTACGGTGTGCCATCCTCGCTGACCAGAAAGCCGTAATCGTCGGGTTGGGCTTGCGCATCCTGGCTGTTGTCTACATCCACGCGCAGCCCGGCGCTGCCATTTCCAAATCCGATCGTGTTATCCAGCGCCCCGAAGCAGGCCCACAGGTCTGTGGCTGTGCGCACCAGCCGGACAGTAGCCTGCCCCGCATCCGATGAGTAAGGATCAAGACGCAGTGCCGGGCCGGTATACTGTGGATCATCGCACAGCCCATCCAGGGTGGGGGCGGAAGTGCGCTGCGGGATCTCCAGGCGGGCGATATTGAGATATGCCGATGCGCTGGCAGTCTTACCCGCCGGGTCGGTGGCTTCCAGGGTGACCACGTGCGTCCCAGGCGCCAATCCGTAGGCGTCTGCCTCCTCTCCGCTGCCGAAAGACTGCCCGTCGATGCTCCAATCCAGGCTGTCGCCGCTCAAGCCGCCGGTCTCAGGGTCCAGGGCCCCCCCGCGCAGCGCCACGCTCTGGGTGGGTGGGTAGACCTGGGTCGATCCGGGCGAGAGGATGTAGGGCTGGGGCGGCTGGTCATCCACGGTGAACGGCTCTGAGACGGTTACTGTTGTGTGGTAGCCATCGGTCGCCGCCACCTGGATCAGCCCGCTGGCGCCGTCGCTGGCGCCTAACCCGCCCAGGTCATACAGCTCCAGCGTGGAGATATCCCCCTCCAGCGGAGCCGGTAAGTTGGTGGCGATGGCTTTCCAGGTTACCCCGCCATCCGGGCTGTACTGCACGTTGAACCACAGATCATCGCCGGCGTCCGGGTCGGACGCCTGCCAGGAGATGGTCATCGAACCGGTGAACACCTCGCCGCCGGCCGGCAGTAGAATGCTCAGCTCCGGCGCAGCTGCGCCGGGCTCCAGGCTGGAGAGTAAGGCATCATCCGCCATCAGCTCCAGCCGGGTGACTGCCCCCGCCGGAGCGCTGAAGGTCTGCAGGAAGGACAGGCCGCGCGTCTCGTCGGCGTGGATCTCGACTTCCATCGGTGTCAGGTCATAATCCGCCAGCTCGGTCCCGGCGCCGTCCAGCAGGCGCACGTGGTAGCTGTCTGCCAGTGTGCTCTGCGTACCAGCGTTTGACGGGCTGCCAGCGAGGGCATCCCATTTCTCCAGGATGCCCTGGCTGAGAGCGGTAACAGGGAAGACCCACGTCGGATTCAGCTTGCCGTTGGTCCCCGTGGCATCGATGATGGCGCTGATCAAGACCGACTCCTGCGCAGCTGCCGGGCTGGGCGGGCCGGCAGGCGCCAGCTCCTGCAGGGTGCTGAAGCGTCCAAACATGGCTGTGTAGGTGTAATCGCTCACCCAGCGACCTTGCCAATCCGGGGCTTCAGAGTCATCCGGCGAGTAGCTCATGTAGTCGGAGGCGACGCCGGGCGAGATGGGCTGGCGGGCGTTGATGTCGAAGCCATAGTGGGTGGGATCGGTATCGTCATCCAGCTCGCAGGTCGGGTATGGGAAGCTGCCGTCCGGGCTTGCCGGATCGCCGCAGTCGACATGGCTGCGCTCGTGGTTGTGGCTGGTCTCATGCGCCAGCGTGCTGCCCGCCCAGGGCCAGTTCCAGGTGTCGGGCGGGTCGGCATCGTGGGGCGGCAGGTACACCAGCGATGCCGGCTGCAGCCAGTCTTCAGTATAGGCTAACCCACCCCAGCCCCAGGGAGCATTCGGGTGGATCATGCCGATGTAATGCACCGCCGAACCCAGATCGTCGCACTCGTCGGGGTCGTCGGAGAAAGCCGACCGGGCGCCAATTTGCGTCAGGGCCTCCTCATCATCCTTGAACCAGTCATCCCAGGAGGCGTCTTCATCCAGCTCGAAGGGGCCGGCACAGGGATAGGGGAAAGGACCCCACCAGCACACCTGCGGCTCGGCGATATCGCTCTCCTGGTAGTAGACCCACACATCCGGCACGGGCCACAGCCGCCTGTGCAGGTCGATCTGGCGCCAGAAATTAGGCGCCTCGACGCTGGCGGCGGGGGTGTGCGTGCGCACCGGGATGAAGATATCGCACACCGGCGGCTTGTTGGCGAAGGTGAAGACGCCTTCCAGGGCGTTGTTCGGCGGGTGCAGGTCGGCATAGATCTGGCGCGGATCGAGCACGGCGCGCAGCGTCACCTCGCCGGGCTCGGTCCACTCCTCCGGCAGCAGGAACAGGAAGCCGTCGTTCAGATTCAAGCGGTCATAGGTCCAATCTTCGTCCAGGGGGAAAGGCCCGTTGAGCGGCTCGAGGGGCGAGCCAGGCAGCGGGGTCCCATCCCGCTCGCCCTCCAGCCATGCCTGAATGTAATTGGCGTACGTCCCGTACAGCCTCGGGTAGAGGCGCACATAGGTGGTTTTGTTTGCCGCCAGGGGGATGTCGTTATCCAGGCTTTGCAGACCCTGGGTGACCTCCCAGGCGTCGGCGTATATATCGCGCTCCACCACCGAGGCGGTGTAGGGCAGCCAGCCCAGGTACTGATTCTCCAAAATGAAATACACTCCCAGGTCGTCGGTCTCGACCGGGTTGCTGCCGCGCAGCAGGTTGTCGGCGAGGGTCACGGCGTCGCCGCCGGCCAGCGGCTTGCGGCGCACCCTGCCATTGACCACCACGTTGCTGTATTCTTCCCACAGCAGGCAGTAGTTGCCATCCGGGCACTCGCCGACCGACGGGCGGTTGATATACCAGCTCCCCGCATCGTCAGCCTCATAGAACACGCCTTCTTCACAGCCAATGAAGCAAGCCCGGTAGCGGATGGTTTTAGGAGTGGTATCCTCGACCCAGAAGAGGTACAGCAGCCAGGAGCTCAGCATGCTGCCCGTGTGGAGGGAGGCGTTCTCGGGTGACGGGCAGTCCGGCTTGGTGCAGTGCCACAAGCCGCTGTCCTCCAGCCAATAGAGCTGATCGCCCCACTGTTCCAGGTCCCTAAGCCCTGTAACGGGACCTTCGATGACGGTGGCGCTGCCACCGGTCTTAGGCAGGCGGTAGATGCGGTCGTTCGCGGAAGCCCAGTAGATGTACTCCTCATCCAGCTCGAGCCGGGAGACGGGATCGTTGACGCCGCTGAAGGTGTATAGCGGCACAGGTGTACCTGTATCGTCCGTGGCGCGGAAATCGAGGCTGTTCGTCTCGTAGTTGACGTAGTAGACCCCGCTGGCATCGGCATTCATCCACCAGAAGGTCCAGCATGTCGCCCACTCCGTCTCCTCCAGGGTGCGGATGCCGCCGCCGTGGGACGGCTTGCGGCGCAGGTAGCCGGGCTCGCGGAATTCATCGCCCGCCCCATCGCATTTATAGGCCCAGTAGATCAGCCCATCGGTGACGACAAACTCATTCACTTTTTCGTCGACCACCACGGATGGATCGTCCAGGGGGGTTTCAGGTGTTGGCGGGGCGGCGGCTCCACTGAGGGTGAAGCTGAGCGCCAGGATCAGCGCGGCGACGGCGCGCAAAAATATCCCCCGTTTATGTGGTTGTGCTTTCATTGTATATCCTCCCCAGGTTGTCTGTAATAAGAACGGATTATTTCACTGGCTGCGCTGCTGGCAGCCGCCCTCCCGCGGGTATTCACGAGGCGTGGTGCGCCTGTCTCACGTATTATTCTAGCGCCTGCGAGGGGAAAAGTCAATTTGCACTTCCGATGGTCCACCCTCATAACCCACGGCCCCTTCTCTCCCAATTATGGGAGAGAAGGGGGGAAAGCGCCCCACTCCTTACATTGCGCCAGCGAATCCCGGCGCTACTACATCTCGATGCGCCGGTAGTTGATGCGCGCATAGCCGCTGCCGTAGGGCAGCTGCCAGGGATCGCCGCTCTCGAAGGTGCCCAGCCCGGCGGCGCTCGCCAGGCGCAGGTATTCACCGCTGGTGGAGGGCTGGTCGGCGCCGCGCTCGACCTTGAGCAGGTCGTGCATCACACAGTCGATCGCGACCGGGTCCCGGGAGAGGAACAGGCTGCACGGCGATGCCCCGCCGAAGGTCGTCCAGGGCTGTGGGGGCGTGTTCTGGTACTGCCGGCTGCCGTAGATGCCATCGGCGAGGGTCAGGACGGTCTTATAGCGGATGTGGGGGTTGGAGAACAGGTCCACCAGGCCGTTGTAATGGTCGATGTGATTGTAGGACGTCCGGGTGATGGCATGCATGCCGCTGGGGTTGTTTGTCGAGCCAAAGTGGTTCTTGAATCCCAGCGTCACCCCGGCGAGCGGGTGCCCTTTGAGAATCGGCATGTTGATGAGATACTGCGCTTCGACCAGCGTGTCGCACAGCCGCACTGAGGGCTGGTACCCGTCCGGTGGGAAGAACTGCACGCGGGCATCGGGATCGGAGCTGTTGAAGGTCGCCTGGAAGCCGCGGCAGCCCCGGTCATGGATCTGGATGCCCGGGTAGGCCAGCTCAGCGTACAGACGGTCCGGGAAGCAGCGGATGGCGTCGTAGACGACGATATCCTGCTGGCGCACGCCGCGCAGCACCAGGCCGCGCACCAGGGCGTTGAGCGGCTGGGCAATGGCATCGATGTCATCCACGTTAGAGTCGCACTCGGTAGCGTTGTTCAGGTTGATCTTGATGACAATACACCCCCCGGCGGTGTAATCGGGGGTCAGGCGCCGCCAGGCCTCAGCTACAGCCGAGACCGGCAGACCGAGCAGCGCCGTAACACCCCGGTCGAGCATGGCATCTACCACCGCCTGGCTCACCCCCGAGGCGCCGGGTGCCTGCGTCCTGCCGTAGTATTGCTCCCGGTCGAACTCCCAATCGGTGACGGTGGGGGCATGAACCTGGATGACGCCGGGGCGGTCGGCGACGCCTTTGCCCACCAGCGGCAGGTAAACCGGGCGGGGTGGATCGAGCTGGGCACCCGCACCACGCGGCAGGGTGCTGCCGGCTGCGGCTGCCAGCACGCCGGCGAGCATGGTTTTCAGGAACTGGCGGCGGTTCAACGGCGATTTGGACGGCTTGTGCATGGCTTCGACCTCCTGGCAGGGTCTTCACTATCATTATGGCAAAAACCTACCTGGCTGTCTAATGTCATTTGTCACCTGTACGCTTAAGGGTGGTTAACGGAGGTTATTTGAAGACAACAAACTCCAACGGGGAACGATTGAGCGGGTGCATACGTCATGAAGAATAAATCGTATCGTTGATTAGGAGGTGCTGGTCCAGATGTTCCGCTACCTGCTGAAAAATATCCTGGTCTACGTCCTGGCTGTCCTGGCCGCCACGGCAGCGCTGCTGGCGCTCTACAGCGCAAGCATGGGACTGTACAGGCTGTATCTAAAATTATTCCCGCTGCCGGTGTTGGGACAGAACGGGATCACGGCGGTATCGATCGGTGTTTCCACCATCGCAGTCATCGCCCCGGTGATCGCCATCATGGAGGCGCTTATCTCCTGGCTGAAACTGTGGCGCGAGGCGCGCCTCAAGGCTGAGATGGTCAGGGTCATCGACGCCCAGAGCACGTCGCCCGGGGGGATGGATATCCAGGCCTTGGAGCGAGCCTCCAGGCTGCCGCACCGCATCGTTCAGGAGCGCGTCAACGAGCTGATCCTGGCTGGCAGGATCGGCGTCAGGCTGGATACGGACCGGAGGCGGATCTATTTCTTGACCGGCGAGAAATTCTAAGGATATTCTGCCAGATGGTAAAATAGGCGAGTACTCTTGAAGTCCGGGGTGGATTGCTGCCACACCGCGCCCCGTATGAGCTTAACGTGCAAGCCGGACAGGAGCAGTGATGCAATCCAACGTGAATGCCAGCGCTTCATCGAAGATCCGTAAAGCTCGCATAACCATCGATTGGAAATCTATCGGCTTCAACTCAGTCATGCCCATCCTGGCAGTGCTGCTTGCTCTGCTGGCTGGGGCAGTGATGCTGCTCCTGCTGGGCGCCAATCCGCTTGAAGCTTATGCTGCCATGATCACCGGAGTGTTCGGCAGAGTCTCCGGTCTGACCCAGGCGCTGGTCAAAGCCACGCCACTGCTGCTGGTGGGGTTGGGCATCTGCATCGCCTTTCGCGCCAGTGTGATCAACATCGGCGGCGAAGGGCAGATCATCCTCGGTGCCCTGGCGGGCACCTGGTTCTCGCTCGAATTCGATAGCTGGCCTGGCTGGCTGCTCATCCCCACCACGATCATCGCTGGATTCCTGGCCGGGGGAATCTGGGGCTTCATTCCCGGCATCTTGAAAGCCCGCTTCCAGGTTAACGAGATCCTGAGCACGGTGATGATGAACGCCATCGCTTTGCAGCTTATGAACCTGCTCCTGCGTGGCCCGCTGATCGATCCAGCCGGGGTCACCGCCGGTACCTACCTGGCCCAATCGGAGCGGCTTCCCGAGCAGGTATGGCTGTCGCGCCTGGTGCCGCAGACCCTTCTGCACACCGGACTGATCATTGCCATCCTGCTGGCTTTCGTGGTGTATATCTTCTTATGGCGCACCACCCTGGGCTACCGCATCCGCGCCGTGGGGTTAAATCCAGACGCCTCCCGCTATGCAGGCATCAGCGTACCGTTGAACCAGGCGCTCTCGCTCACGCTGGCAGGCGGCTTTGCCGGGCTGGCGGGGGTGATCGAAGTGATCGGAGTGCAGCACCGCCTGCTGGAAGGCATCACCAGCGGCTACGGCTTTTCGGGTATCGTGGCAGCCCTGTTCGGCGGGCTGCACCCGCTTGGGCTGATCCCGGCCTCGGTCTTATTCGGCGGATTGCTGGTGGGGGCTGATAAAATGCAGCGCGCTGTGCAGGTGCCGTCTGCATTGATCACTGCTATCCTGGGCCTGGTCGTCTTGTTTGTGGTTGGCTCGGCTTATCTCTCGCGGCGCTGGGCGGCGCGGCGCCTGATCGCGGCGACCAAAGGAGATTCCGGTGCAAGACTCGAAGCCGCTCCTGGCATGGGCATGGAGGTGGCGGGCGGGGAAGCCACGCCGGAGGAAGCCAACCCATGAACGATTTCTTCACCGCTACGGTTGTCATTGGGATAATCACCTCCGCTGTCCGCCTTGCAACGCCATATCTTTATGCCTCCATCGGGGAAGCCTTTGCCCAGACTTCAGGTGTGCTGAACCTGGGCGTGGATGGTATTATGCTGGTGGGAGCTTTCAGCGGATTTTACGTAACGCTGGAGACCGGCAACCCGTGGCTTGGTTTACTGGCGGCGGTGCTTTCCGGGCTGCTGATGGGTCTGCTCATGTCGATCATCAGTGTGACCTTGAAGGCGGAGCAGGGCATCAGCGGTATTGGTCTGTACATGTTTGGGCTGGGTCTATCATCGCTGCTGTTCAAAGTGCTGGTGGGTTCCGTCAAAACGGTCAGTGCCTTCTCGCCGGTACGCCTGCCGCTGTTGGGAAATATCCCCATCCTGGGCAATATCTTTTTCAACCAGAGCCTGCTGGTATATGGAGCATTCTTGTTGGTGCCGTTGGCCTGGTGGGTTATGGATAAAACCACCCTGGGTATGAAGATCAAAGCGGTGGGACAGAACCCGGCAGCAGCCGACAGTCTGGGGGTGAATGTCAATGCGGTGCGCTATTTCAGCGTCTGCCTGGGGGCGGTCTTAGCTGGTATCGCCGGGGCGTCGCTATCGCTCTCGCTGGTGAATCTGTTCCAGGAGAACCTGACTGCCGGCTTGGGCTTCATCGCGGTAGCATTGGTTTATTTCGGCGGCTGGCGCCCGCTAGGCATCCTGGGCGGGGCGCTGCTTTTCAGCACGGTGAACTCACTTCAGCTGTGGATGCAAGTAAAGGAAGCCAATGTCGATCCGGAAATCCTGATCATGCTTCCATACATTTTGACAATCGTTGCCCTGATCGTAGCCTCCAACCGGGCGCGCTCACCGGCAGCATTGAACAAGCCTTTTGAACGAGGCGAAAACTAAAACCCGAAAGATCAAGAAGGAGATTAGAAATGAAGAAAGCCCACACGACTTTTGTTTTAGCAATGGTATTGCTTGCCGCTATGCTGCTGAGCGCCTGCGGCGGCGGTGGAGCCGGCGGTGATGGCGAGACGCTGCGCGTGGCGGTGGTGATGCCCAGCTCGATCACCGATATGGCCTTCAGCCAGTCCATGTACAACGCTTTGATCGCCGTGCAAACTGAGATGGGCGGCGAGTCGGCGATGGAGATCAAGTACTCCGAGAATATGTTCAATGTGCCAGATGCCGCTGCGGCTATCCGGGATTATGCCGACCAGGGCTTCGATATCGTCATTGCCCATGGCTCCCAGTACGGCTCCTCGGTTCAGGAGATCGCCCCTGACTTCCCCGAGACGACTTTCGCCTGGGGCACCGATGTGAACACCTTCGGCATGGCGAATGTGTATGCCTACACCGCAGCTGCTGAACAAGGCGGCTACGTTAACGGCGTGATGGCAGCCATGCTCACCACGAGCAAGCAGATCGGCGTTACAGGACCGGTAGAAGTAGGCGACGCCAAGACCTATATCGATGGCTTTACCCAGGGAGTGGCCTCGGTTGATCCGAACATCCAGCTCTCTAAGACCTGGACCGGCTCATTCTCCGACGTAGCCCTGATGACCGAAGCCGCCAAGACCCACATCGCTTCTGGGGCGGATGTCTTGACTGGCTCCTCCCAATCTGTGGTTGGATCGATCGGCGCCGCGAAAGAGGCTGGCAATGTGCTTTGGTTTGGCACCCAGCAGGACCAGGCCGCGCTTGCTACGAATCTGGTGGTTGCCAGCCAGGTGTATGACTGGACGAAGATGCTCAAAGAGATCATCGCCAGCCGTAAGGATGGCAAATTGGGCGGTGAGCAGTATACACTGCAGCTTGCCAACGATGGTCTGAAGATCGCCTTCAACTCCGGCTACAGCCTGCCGGCTGAGGTGAAAGCCGCCGCCGATGCAGCTATTGAAGGCATCAAGAGCGGTTCGATCACCGTCCAGCCGTAAGGAGAATCACCACCAAGCCGTAAAGGATTCACTACCAAGGCACCGAGATTTATGGAAAGTTACTTGGTGTCTTGGTGGTGAGTTCGAAGATCCTACCGCTAAGCCGCAAAGGGAGCCAAGATTCCATACAAGTTTTCTTCGCGACCAGGTATCCTGGTGGTAAGCAAGAGATTTAACGCAAAGGCGCCCTTCGACTACGCTCAGGACAAGCAGAGACGCCAGGGTAGGTATTATCAGGACTCTTCGTGCCCTGGCGGCTTCGTGGTGATGTCTTTAAGGGATAAGGGTCTGAAATGGTGAATTCTACGAGGGACTCAACGGCTGCAGCCCCGCCAGGAATCCAGCGCCGCATCCAGCACCTGGAAATGTGCGACATCACCAAGCGCTTCCCGGGTGTGTTGGCGAACCACAAGGTGTGCATAGATGTCAATGCTGGCGAGGTGCTCGCCCTGCTGGGTGAAAACGGTGCCGGGAAGAGCACCTTGATGCGCCAGCTCTACGGTCTCTACCGTCCGGATGAGGGCGAAATCCTGATCGACGGCAAGCCGGTGGCATTCCACTCACCGGCAGACGCCATTGAGGCCGGCATCGGCATGATCCACCAGCATTTTATGCTGGTGCCCACCCTGACAGTGGTGCAGAACGTCGCCCTGGGTCTTAAGTCTTCGCGCGGCCCCCTGCTAGACCTGGATCGAGTCGCCCCGCGCATCGATGAGCTCAGCCAGATCTACGGATTGAAGGTCGATCCATCGGCGTACATCTGGCAGCTATCTGTGGGCGAGCAGCAGCGCGTGGAGATCATCAAAGCCTTGTACCGGGGAGCCAGCCTGATCATCCTGGACGAGCCGACCGCGGTGCTCACTCCCCAGGAAGTTGAAGATCTTTTCTCTACCCTGCGCCGCATGGTAGGCGAAGGACATGCCCTGATCTTTATCTCTCACAAGCTGCACGAGGTGATGGCGATCAGCGATCGGGTTACCGTACTGCGCGATGGTCAGCTGATCGGCACCCGGCGTACCAAGGAAGTTACCCGCGACGAGCTGGTGACCATGATGGTCGGGCGTGAAGTCAAACCCCTGGCCACACAGGCGCATAACGCCGGGGAAGTACGCCTGAAGATCGAAGGGCTGCGCACAATGGGTGATCGCGGCGCGGACGCGCTGCGTGGGCTGGATCTGGAGGTGCGCTCCGGAGAGATCGTGGGGATTGCGGGCGTCTCTGGCAATGGGCAACGCGAGCTTGCGCAGTGTCTGGCAGGGCTGCGCAAGGTCACGGCTGGGACCATTACGATCAATGGGGTGGACATGACGCACGCCTCGCTGCGCGCCCGCATCGACGCCGGGCAGGCATATATCCCCGAAGAGCGTATGCGCGATGGTGCCGTCCGAGATTTTTCGGTGGAAGAGAATCTCTTCCTGCACGAGCACGCAGCGCCGGAATACACGCATGGCATCTTCCTGAACATGCCCAAAATGGCAGCTCACGCCCAGGAGCTTGTCGATCTCTTCTCCATCAAGACGCCCACCCTGGATACCCCGATTAAGAACCTGTCGGGCGGCAACATACAGAAGCTGATCATGGCAAGGGAGCTATCCCGCCGGCCGAAGATCCTGATCGCAGCCCAGCCTACGCGGGGTGTGGACATCGGGGCGACCGAGTATATTCACCAGCGCCTGATAGAGCAGCGCCAGCTTGGCACAGCCATCCTGCTTATCTCGGAAGACCTGGACGAGATCCGCACCATGTCGGACCGCATCGCGGTCATGTTCGAGGGGCGTATCATGGGGGTGGTGGAGCGCGGCCAGGCGACTGTGGAGCAGATCGGCATGTTGATGGCGGGAGTCCCGCTCGAAGAAGCGACGTAATCAGTTCTGTATATCAGCTATTCATTGTGTGAAGTAACGGTGAGATTTGTTCCACCTCGTTCGATGACACTTCGACAGCAGCTACTGATAGGCATGATCAATGTATTCAAATTTTGCAGGTAGCTCAGCAACCGCTGGGCGATCTTAAGTTTATTGATTGGTACCCCCATTTCCAACAAGAGTTGATTGGACGATTTCGGCGAATGGACTGAGAGCGAACCACTTCGGAAAGGCTCGGATGAATGCGGGCGTCGAGTCGATCTCCAACCGTTCCTCACTGATCGCCCGTTCAATTGTGATCCGGCCGAATAACACTTCGTACAATGCGCCGAGGTCTGCCTGAATAAGCATGTCGATATCGAAGCCCGGATGTTTGACACAAACCGATACGTCCACCGGATCTAGAACGAGCCAGAATCGTTTTGGGCGCGTCTCACGAAAATTAAACTCGACCACCACGCGTTGCTTCGGCAATTCTTCCCTCTTCGTCAGATCTCGCATCCACCACAGTAGCAAAACCGGATTGAGCTCGTGGGGTTCCGGCTTGGAGAAAGCCCACTTCGCGCCCCAGCGTGTTAGGCTCTCGATCACGGGATAAAGCTCCCATCCGGCCGGTGTTAGCTGGTAACGGGTTTTCCGGCTTCCAGACTCACTCTCCCGTACAATCGCGCCTACCCGTTGCAAGCGCCGCAGACGTTCGGTTAAAAGGGCTTTAGGGATCCCTGGCAGACCGCGCTCCAGTTCATTGAAATGCTGCGCTCCGAACAACAGGTCGCGCACGATCAGCAATGTCCAGCGATCTCCCAGGATTTCGACCGCCCGTGCAGTCGGACAGTATTGCCCATACTTATTCACACAAGCAGTATAACAATACAGATCATCATTGTCCAGTTCATTTGTTGAACTTGAAAGCTCAGATGGACAGAACTACACTTGGAGGCATATCTGAGACTTCCATATCAGGTCGAGAGGAGAATAAGATATGAACGAAACAACCCTCCAAATAATGATCGACGCTGCCAGAGCCTACGAGACGCTGTTCGTGCCTGCCCTCTTCGGTCAATGGGCTCCAAAGGTTGCAGATGCGGCGCAAATCGAGCCAGGACAGCGAGTCCTGGACGTTGCATGCGGCACCGGGATTCTAGGGCGAGAAATTGCCTTGCGAGTGGGGTCAAGCGGGTATATCGTTGGCGTAGACTTGAATCAAGGGATGGTCACGGTAGCAAAACAACTCGCCCCAGGCATCGAGTGGCAAGAGGGAGTCGCCGAATCGCTGCCGTTCCCTGATCAATTCTTCGATGCCGTTGTGAGCCAGTTTGGACTCATGTTCTCCACCGACCGGTGCCTTGCTCTGGGTGAGATGCTGCGCGTCCTGGTTCCTGGAGGACGTATGGCCATCGCGGTTTGGGATTCGCTTGATAACATCCCTGCTTTTGCGACCGAGGTGGAGCTGCTCGAGCAAATCGCTGGTCAACGAGCGGCTGATGCCCTGCGCGCACCATTTGTGCTCGGTAATCAGGGGGTTCTGAAGGAATTGTTTGCAGACTGTGGATTGGCCTCAGCCGAGATCACTACTCATCACGGTGTAGCCCAATACCCTAGCGTTCGGACAATGGTAGAAGCCGACCTGAGGGGCTGGTTACCAGTGATGGGAGTATCCTTGACGGAGGAACAGATCAATCGGATCCTGTCTGAAGCTGATCAAGCGCTTAGCCCCTATAACACCGCGGACGGACAGGTAATGTTCCAATTATCGGCTCACATCGTCACCGTTAAGAAACTTTAGGGTGTTGCGAAGTGTGGCTGATCTTTACAGCGAAGGGTCTCAGGCAAGGTAAAATAGATGCTTCGCTACGCTCTGCATGACCAATCCCGGATTCGCTTACGCTATTGACCGGACTCTTGTCTGAACTTGAGTGATTGCCCCTTGACAACCGGATAAATCAGATATAAAATATCTATTACGGATATATCGTGTACGGATATATTATCCGGTTTGAGGAGCTCAAATGTCAGCTACTGCGCCTTTGCCAGAAAATTTACTCCCCATGACCCCCGCGATGTTCAACATCCTGTTAGCGCTGGCCGACGGAGAAAAGCATGGCTATGCCATCATGTTGGAGGTGGAAGAGAACACCCACGGGGCGGTCAAAATGGGTCCCGGGACGCTGTACGGTTCGATCAAGCGCATGCTGGCGAGCGGCCTGATCGAGGAAAGCGACGAGCGGCCTGACCCCGTGCTGGATGACGAGCGCCGGCGCTACTACCGGCTGAGCGGTTTAGGTCAGCGCGCACTGCGCCTGGAAGCCGAGCGCCTGGAACAGCAGTTAAGTGTGGCACGGCTCAAACAAGTCCTGGAAAAGGGTGCTTGAAAGAGGCCAGGATGGACCCGATCACCAGCGAACCGCAGTCGTTGATCCTATCCATGCGGATTTACAAGGGGTTGCTCGCTGTTTACCCGTCCGAATTCCGCCGGGCGTACGGCGGTCCCATGCTGCAGGTCTTCCGCGACTGCTGCCGGAAAGCTTACAGCCAGTCAGGCCTTAAGGGTCTGATCCATCTGTGGGCACTCACGCTCTTCGACTGGCTCAAGACCGTGATCGAAGAACAACTCAATCGAGGTACGCAGATGACACGCGGAAAATTTATCCGTTTGAGTGGTTGGGGGATGGTGTTGGCAGGTGTTACGCTGCTGTTGACGTTTCTGCCTGATGCGGACAGAATTTTGGATGGCTTCTATCTAACCTTCGGTTCGCCTGCCACGCCTGCCCAACACAATCTGTATCAAACATTATCCGAAGGTGTAAGAAGCTTACCATTTCCACTGACTATCCTGCTGATCACATTTGGACTTTTGGGGCTTTATATCCGCTATGGGGAACCAGCTGGCCAGCCGGCAAAGATAGCCATTGGGGTTGGGATTTTCAGCGGCGCGGCGAGTTTGGTGAGCTGGTTCACGGTTCCAAGGCCGACCACGAATATTTTAATAGCATTCATGTTTGCCGGCCTTTTCGTCTTTGGCTTGATCGCGCTGCGGGTAAAACCTATGCAGCGCGGGAATGGACTGCCCGTGCTGGCAGGTTTCTGGTGGCCGCTCCTCGTGATTCTGACCTATGTTTTCCCTCAAGTACTCCGGTTTTTGGGACCGCAGGTTCCACTCTGGTTTAGCTTAACTATCTTCTCCATCATCAGTATTTGCCTGGCATTGCTGGGTTATCTGCTTCAAGCAGACATCCTACGGGTGAAAGAAACCACCCCTCATCAAGGAATAAGATTATGACCGAAGGACAGCACCCTCTCCGTTTTAGCTGGCGGTCATTTGGGCTGTGGGTTGGGCTGACCACAGTGGGCTTTATTCTGGCCGGAGGCTCTATTCACGTCCAGACAGATGGCACGACGGCCCCTTTTAACCTACGAGACCTAAATCTAAGTGCAGCTGCAGTGGGTTTCCTGTTCGGGTGTGTCACAGGGCTTATCATAGCCTCGTTGCAATGGCTTTCTCTACGATCATGGGCGCCATCTGCACGCTTATGGATTCCCCTGAACGCGATTGGCTTTGGTCTGGAGCACGCATTCGACGACGGTATGCCCTACCCGCCGCCGTTCGATCAGACCGCGATCTTAGTGATCGGCGGGGTGATGATTGGTTTGGCACAATACATTGCTCTGCGTCATACGCTTTCCAGAGCCTTTCTCTGGGTGCCGGTTTCTGCATTCGCCTGGTTCTTGGGCTTTAAATTGGGATTTGCCATGCTGCCTTTTGTCGCAGGCAACCCGCTCGGCGAGATTGCACTCGTGTTCGGCTCCGCCGGGCTGACAATCGGTGCAGTTACAGGCATGGCCACAAAACTAATGGTTTCTGATCGCACCGCCCTATCTGGGAGGCAACTGAAGCCTGAAAAAAACAAACAGTGGGCAAAATAAACATAACATCGCCGTGAGCTTCCTTATCGCGGTCATGTTCGAGGGGCGTATCATGGGGGTGGTGGAGCGTGGATAGGCTAAAGACCGATATTCTTGCCCGCCGGATAGATCCCAAACATACGCATCAGAAATCCACGCAGCGCGCCGGCGGTTCTCACTTCATCCGTACCTTTTTCTCTCTGAACGCCAGCCCTGGACCGGACTTCAGCCGCGAGTTGATTTTCAGCTCGCTGGATGCGGCGCAGCTTCTGGCTTTGCAGCCCCTCAACCGTTAAGGCATCTATCTTCTGCCGGGAGTACATCTCGTAAATAAGCGGGTGGTTCATCTCAAAGCCTCCTGTCGTGCTCTATAATCGATGCAACTATCATATAAGCAGGCCAGGGTAGCTGTCACCACCCAAAAGTGGGGAAATAGGGTGGGAATAGAGATATATTTGCCGATTTGGGATACAATACTTGTGTACCATGAGCAGCGCACCCGCCCACACCTGGATCGAGCCTTTCACCCCGCGTGAGACGGAAATCCTGCGCCTGATCGAAGCGGGATTTTCGAACCCGGAGATCGCCCACAAGCTGCACCTCTCATCGGAGACGGTCAAGTGGTACAACAAGCAGATCTTCTCTAAGTTGGGCGTGAAAAGCCGCACCCTGGCGGTAGCCCGGGCGCGGGAGTACAGGCTCCTATCAGCATCCGAAGTTCCCCCGACTGAAGAAATCCGGCGGGCGGCGCACAACCTTCCTGCGCAGCTCACGTCCTTCGTAGGAAGGTCACAGGAGATCGAGGATGTCAAGCAGCTTCTCAAAACATCGCGGCTGGTCGTCCTGACTGGTCCGGGCGGCACCGGGAAGACGCGCCTGGCATTGGAGACGGCAGCCCAGCTCACCAGCAGCTACCGAGATGGCGCCTGGCTGGTGGAGTTGGCGCCGCTGCGGGAAGCGGCGCTTGTGCCAGATGCCATCGCCCAGGTGCTGCACGAAGGTATCCGCGGCAACGCCCCGGCGATCGAGATCTTGAAGCACAGCTTGCGAAACCGCCATTTGCTGCTGCTGCTGGATAATTTCGAACACTTACCCGAGGCGACGCCCCAGGTGAGCGAGCTGCTTGCCGCCGCAGCGCAGGTTAGCGTCCTCGCCACCAGCCGCGAACGCCTGCACATCTACGGCGAGCAGGAGTACCCCGTCCGTCCCCTGGAGCTGCCGGACCCGGCGCGCAAGGAAAACGCCGAAAGCATGCTGGAATACGAAGCGGTAAACCTCTTCGTGCAGCGTGCCAGGGCCGTCCAGCCCGGCTTCAGGATTGAGGATACACAGGTCGAGGCGCTGGCGCAAATCTGCATCCGCCTGGATGGCCTGCCCCTGGCGCTCGAGCTGGCAGCCTCGCAGGTGAAGTTCTATCCACCCGCAATTCTGGCGAAGCGCCTGCTTGAGAACCTGAGCAGCCTGCCAGCCGGGCCGCGTGATCTGCCGGCTCGCCAGCGCACCTTGAAGGCGACCATCCAGTGGAGCTATGACCTGCTGAGCGAAGAAGAAAAAACGCTCTTTACATTGCTGGCGGTATTTCACGGCAGCGCGACGATGGAAGCCATCGAAAGTATCTGCGCTCCTTACCTGAGCGGCAGCCTGCCAGAGCTGCTGAGCTCTCTCATGGATAAGAATCTGGTGCTGGCACGCGGGGGCGGAGGCAATGAGCTGCGCTACAGTATGTTGGAGACGATCCGGGAGTACGCCTGGGAGATGGTGCAGGTTGTCGGGATGGCAGATACGATCAGCCAGGCGCACGCTGACTATTACACCCGGCTGGCGGAGCACGCCGCTGGAGAAATCCGCGACCGCCGGCAGTCTTATTGGTACCCCTACTTGCAAGCCGAGCAGGATAACCTGCGCACAGCGCTCGCCTGGTCGCTGCATGGCAGCCAGTCCGAATATGGGATCCGGCTGGCAGCAGCATTGCGCGACTATTGGTATTACAACGGCTACCTGGTCGAAGGCCGGCGCTGGATCGACCTGGCGCTCGCTAAAACCACCCGGGACCAGCCTGCGTTGCGGGCGGGCGTCCTGCTGGCATCGGGCTGGAGCGCATCTGCCGATTACGATCCGAAGCGCGCCATCCCTGAGCTGAGAGAGGCAATCCGGCTGTACCAGTCCCTGGGGGATGAGCGCAATACCGCCTGGTCGAAGATCATGCTCAGCATTTGCTATATGAGCAATCTTAAGAAATACCAGAAGGGCACCGCACTATGTAAGGAGGGATTGGAAGTCTTTTTAAAGCTGGGAGACCTGCCCGGGATCGCCCAGTCTTACAATATCTTAGGCGAGCTGGCCCGCATGGTGGGCGATTACGAGGCTGCCCGGTCGTATTACGAGACCTGCATGGATGTTTCCATCGAATCCGGCGAGCAGATGCGGGTGGCGATGAGCTTTACCAACCTGGGTTTTATCCATTACTGGAAGAAGGATTTCCGCAAATCGGTCGAGTTCAACCGCCAGGCGCTTGAGATCATCCGCATGCTGCAAAACGATTACGGGCTGGCGACGATGGTCAGCTCCGCGGCTGGATCGATGGCTATGTTGGGTGCCCCTGAGCGAGCAGCCCGCCTCCTGGGTGCATCCTTTGCTGTGCTGGAAGCCAACGGCTCCGCATTCCAGCCCAGCGACCTACCCGAGATCGAGGAGTATATCCGGATTACGAGGGAGCTCCTGGGCGTAGCAGCCTTCGATGAAGCCTGGGCTGCAGGGAGGGTGATGACGCTGGCAGAAGCCGTGGAGCTGGCACTGACCCCTGTGCCAGAAGCATAGTATGGCATCTTCGGGGCGATCACTGGCGTTCACTTTATTCTGACATCGGTTATAAAATCTCCAGGAGGGTTATGATGAAGAATCTTTCGGTTATGGTGCTCCTTTCGGTGATTTTCCTGGCTTCCTGCCAGCGCGCCCCGAGCGTCGTTCAAAGCGCTCCGAAGGTGATTAAGCAAGCTTCGCCTTATATCGATGATGCGTTAAATCTGATCGGACAGGCGGATGAAGCCGCCCGGGCTGCCAGCGGGTTCAGCGATGAAGCCTGGCGCGCCCTGCAAAACAACCAGTTCGACGACTGGTCAAGATACACACAGCAGGCAGATGAAGCTGCCGTGGAGGCTCAATCGCTCTTGAAAAAAGCCAGCCTTCTAGCTGCCAAGGTGCCCGAGGAGCAGCTCACGGACGACCTGCTCCAGAGCTTCCGCGCGGCGAACACGCACTCGAGTGTCTTTAATCTCCGCGCCTTTACTACTGAGTCAATGATCATCGACGATATGATGCGCAATCCGGGGAGCACACTCGCCCAGGACCGGCGCTTCCCAGAGATCGTCAGGGCGTATGCGTGCTTGCACCTCACCACGATCCTCTTCGAGGGGAGTACCCCAACACCTGATGACTATGTAGAATTTGCTGCAGATCAGGGGATTGGACTTGTGGACGGATTATTGGAGCTGGATGGGTACGCCAGCAAGTTCATCGATCTTGCGAAGGGTTTTCAAGAAGGCGAACCATTCGCTCAGCAGATCTATAAGGGGAAAGTGAACGAGTACTGCCAGGAGCTTCTCCAATAGACTCGCTTATCGAGATTCTTCACATCTACTTCCCTGGTTAAAAAGATCGACCCCTCACTTCGCCGCAAGTGAGAGGTCATTGGATTCATTTTTAACTTCGCAATAGATCTATCGTCCTTACGAAGGTTAATTCTTCAGCAAGGCTAAACTTATTACCTTGTCCCCTGGTTGCCCAATTACCTTCTTTTCCCTATTGATTCAAATACCCATCCGCGTAGATGACTTTGTTGAGCAGGATCTGCACCGTCTTCCAGATGGCGACCTGCTCCGGGTCGCTCATGTCCACGTCCTCGACGCTCGGTTCTTCCATAGCTGCAATGCGGTCGGCGATGCTCAGGTAGAGCCTGGCCACCGGGTAGGAGGCATCGCGCTGCTCGATGACGCGCACTGTTTCCTTCAGATCTTCGTCTAACGGGCTGGCGATCATCATCTGCAAGCCGACACCCATCAGCATGGCACAGTAGACGCGGTTGATCAGCGGGCGGTTCTCGTTCGGCACCGCGTTCGAGACGTTCGATAGTCCGACCGAGATGGTGGGCGGGGGGTCCCAGGCGTACTGCAGGGTGCGTACGGCTTCGATGAGATGCGGGCAGAATTCCTGGCAGCCTGAGACGGTCAGCACCAGGGGGTCGATGATCAGGTCGCTGACCGGTAGACCTATTTCCACGGCACGCGGGATCAGGGATTCGACGGCGATCGTGACGCGGTCATCGGCTGCTACCGGGATGCCCGAGGAGCCCATGGTCAGAGCGATCAGGCGGGTGTTGTACTTCTTCGCCACCAGAGGCACTTTTTCCAGACGCTCGGGTTCAGCCGAGGTGGAGTTGATGATCGGTTGGGCCTTGGTGATCTTCTTCAGACCGGCCTCAATGCCCAGCAGGTTGGTGCTGTCGAAGCTGAGCGGCACGTCCACTACTTTCTCGACCGTCTCCACCATCCAGGGGAAGACTTCCTCTCCGTCCTTCTTGCGCGGACCCAGGTTGAGATCCAGAGCCTGTGCCCCGGCTTCTACCTGCTTGACAGCCAGCTCCTGGAAGAATTTGGCGTCCCGTTCTGCCAGGGCGGCTTTGACCTTATCGGAAATGATGTGGATATTCTCGCCTAGGATGTACATGAGATCAACCTTTCTGTTGTGATTTACCGCACAGCCGCGGTGTAAGCGGAAGGCTTTTTTCTGTCACCGCGGAGAAACGGAGTGAACGGAGATTTCTATTGCAGATCATGGTGGAGTTTGTGGATTCCTAATCTTATCTTCAGAGCGCGAACTCGCTGTGTAGGTAGAAATATCTTCTCCCTGGTATTTATTGAGGATGCGTTTTATGCCATGTTTGAGCATTGTCGTATTGAAGTTGATCAGTAATCCAACCTGCCACTCGCCGAGTTTCAGATAGGTCAGCAGCTGTGCTTCATGTATCGGCAACAATTGTTCGAGCGCTTTTATCTCAACTACAACTGCATCATCAACCAGGATGTCCAAGCGGTAGCCGCAATCGAGCCATCGCCCTTTGTAATTGACCGGCAGAGGCACCTGGCGCTCGTAGGGTACCGCAGTTATATCCAATTCATGGCACAGACACTCTTCGTAGGCAGACTCGAGCAGTCCTGGGCCAAGGACACGATGGACCTCAATGGCTGCCCCGATTATTTTCTCCGTGAGCTGGTTGGTGCCCATCTTTATCTTTTGAGATGACATATTACCCAAGGACACTCTCCACTATTTGCGATATTCCGCGCAATAAAGAACTCACGTCACCTGCCCGCAACGCATCCATCACAGCCCAGATAACAATTTTGTGTCTTTCTCCGTTCTCTCCGCTTCTCCGCGGTGAAAATGATCTTGCCTCACTCAAGCATCCTCTCCGTTCTGTCTGCGTCTCTGCGGTGAAAGTTTAAGTGTCTTGTCAGTCCTCGACTTTCAGGGCGGCGCGACCTTCGAAATCCGCCTGCACGCTCGGGAAGCGGTGCATATCGGTATGGGGCAGGAACAGGGCCGAGGTGAAGGCTTCGTAAAAGGTGTTGTCAGCGGAAAGCTCAATATAGGTCATGCGCCGGGCGATATCGTGGATGCGCTCACGTGCCTCTCGGTCCAGCAGAGCGTGGTAAGCTCCACGAATGGCGGTGTTGCCAAGGAACTGGAAGCGTTCCCATTCCATGTCCGGTAGCAAGCCGATCTGCACCGCTTTCTCCACATTGATGTACTTGCCGAACGAGCCGCCGATCAGCACCTGCTCAACCGCTTCCAGGGGCACGCCCACGCGGTCAGCCATGACCGTGAAGCCGGCATAAATGGCGGCTTTGGCCCTGAGCAGGTTGTCGATATCCACATGGGTGATGGATATGTCGCGCCCGTGGTAGCTCTGGTCGGCCCAGGCAATCACGTACTCCATACCATGCTCACCTTCGCGGATGCGCGGGTTGCCCAGGCTGGTGTTGAGATGCCCGCCCTTATCCAGCACCCCGGTCATGAACATCTCCGCCAGCAGAGAGATCAGGCCCGAGCCGCAAATGCCGCGCGGCCGCACCCCACCGATCACACGGTAGGTCGGCTCGTAAGTGATGTCATTGATCCACAGTTCCTCGATCGCTCCGACGGTGGCGCGCATGCCGTATATCACCCCGGCGCCCTCGAAGGCGGGGCCGGCTGAGCAGGCTACCGACACCAGCCAATCGCGCGAGCCGAGCACAATCTCACCGTTGGTGCCGATATCGAGGAAGAGCGTCAGCTTGTCAGTGGCGTTCATGCCGGAAGAGTACACACCGCTGGTGATATCCGCGCCCACGTAGGATGCCACACCGGGGAGGCAGTCCACCGTTGCCTCGGGATGCACATCCAGCACCAGCTCGCGGGCGGGGATGTTGGGCAGGGTGTTGACGGTGGTGACGAACGGAGAGAGGCGGATATTCATCGCCGGGATGCCCAGCAGCAGGTGCATCATGGTGCTGTTGCCTGCGATGGTAACCTTAATGATGCTGGTTTTCTCTACCTGGGCGCGCCGGCAGGCGGTATCGATCAGCCGGTTGATGGTCTCCACGATCAGCACGCGCATCTCGTCCATCCCGCCGTTCTTGCTGGCGTAGATGATGCGCGAGATAACATCCTCGCCGCGTGAGATCTGCCCGTTATATTCAGCCAGCTGGGCTTTGACCTCGCCGGAGATCAGATCCACCAGCCACACCGTGACGGTGGTGGTCCCGATATCGATTGCCAGGCCCATGAAAGGTGTGTCGTGGTCGATGTGCCCAGGCAGCAGTTCGATCAAGCGAGCCGGAGCGGTGGGATCGTTGCCTGGCTCGGTCTCATAGATGGCGGTCACACGCCAATCATCGGCGCGCAGGATATCACCGATCATCTGGAGCTGCTCCAGGGTGATGCTCAGGTTCTTGACATGGGCTTTCTGGCGCAGGGCGGTAACCAGGCGAGACCAGTCATCGGTTTGATCGTCCAGGGTGGGCGGCTTCAGCGTCAGCCAGGTACGGCGGATGGTCTGGTCGTGCCGGTAATCGTAACCGAGCGGGACGCTGACCTCGCCAGCCGTGCGGTCAGTGGTAAGCCGCCGCTCGATCTTCTCCTGCGGTGGGACGAGCACCTGCACGTCGCCTTCGACGACGGTTTGGCAGGCTAAAGCAAAGCCGGCTTCTACATCTCCCTGCGATAGGCGCAATGTGCTGCGCCGGCGCACGGTGCCCGAAACGATCTGCACCGCGCACCGGCCGCAGCGTCCCTGCCCTCCACATGGTTGCGTGATCTCGACCCCGGCCAGCTTTGCCGCTTCTGAGAGCAGCGTGCCGGTTGGCACCCGCACTGGCTCTGGAGCCGTATCGAAGGAGACGAGGTGATCAGCCATTCAGTCAACTCTCCCTCATCCCCTACCCCTTGCCCCTCCCCCCTCTCCCGATTTCGGGAGAGGGGAGAGGGGTGGGGGAGGGAGGTGAGGGGTTACCCCAATGCTGATTTATAAAATTTCGGTATGTCGACCGCTTCACGCGGGCCGACACGCACTTCCCAATCCGGCAGCTCGGCCTCCACTTCGCCCGAGAGCACAGCAACGTGCCCCGGTAGGACGATGCGTTTGCGGGTGACTTTATCGGCGATGTTGAAGGCTTTGACCGACTTGGCGATGCGTTCGGAGTCGAACTTGCCGGCGGCCCAGGCGGTCAGCACGCTCATCCCCTCCGCATCGGTCACCAGAAGCCAAGCTGGCAGTCCGGAGCTTTCCACTTCGTTTGCGACGCTGAAGTAGGTGATGCTGAAGTTGGTTGTCACCAGGACAGGCGCTTCTGGTCCGGGGTTGTTGATCTCGTAGATGCCGGGCTGCACCTGGATGGGCTTCTGCGGGTCAGTATAGATATTCTGGCGCAGTACCAGCAGCGGGTAGATCAGCTCGGGAGCGAAGCTCTCCAACACCACGAACCCAGCGTATTTGGTGATCGCCTGGGCTGCCCCGGCGGTGGTCTTTGGAAAGACGATGGTGGGGAAGCCCACGGAACGGAAGTTCTTCTTCAGCGCCAGGCGGCGGATCTGGATTTCGAAAATTAGCCCGGTGCTCAAGGTGTCGCTGACGGGGTCCAGCACCAGGTCTTCCACACCTTTGGCCTTGATCTTCTCGGTCAGATCTGCCAACTCGTCCAGCGAGGCGCCTTTGACAGCCAGGGCGGCTTTATGAGCTTTAGCGGCCTCCGCCATTGCCTCCCAGTTGGCGGAATCGGCTGCATACAGCATGGCAATCTCGCCGCTCAGGACTCCCAAACCCGCTGCGGCTGTAGCTGCATCGCCTGCCATCAAGATCAACGGGCGTTTGGTGGCGGAGCGCACAGCCTGGACGGCACCGGCAAACGCCCCGGGTGATCCGCTCTCGGCTGACACGGCAAAACCATCCAGGGTCAGCTCAATACCCACATAGTTTACCTTGTAGATGTCTGCTGGCCCGACCAGGGCTTTGATCTGGTCGGCGCTGAGCGTATCGCTGATTTTGACGAACACGCCGGGTTTATTATAGAATGTCTTCTCGTGGCGGAAGAGAACCACTTCATTGCCAGCCTTGACCTCCTGCGAATCCGACTTCAGGGTCACCAGACGGATGGGCGGTGCAGAGCTCTCAGCCAGCTGGGCTTTTGATTCTTCGCTCACGTATGGGCAGCTTGCCAGCTCTACCTGCTTGGCTGCCAGCTTCATCGCGAATGCCAGGCAGGTGGGGAAACCGCATTCTTTGCAGTTGGTCTGCGGCAGGAGTTTGTATATTTGTATTCCGGAGAGTGCCATAAGTGTGACTCCATTTTATTTTCACCGCAGAGAGCGCGGAGAGCGCTGAGTATTTTTTATAATACTCTCTGCGAACTCTGCGTGCTCAGCGGTGAATCACTTCACGCAGGCTGAGGAACAGCCATCAGCTCGCTGATAGCAGCCTGCACCTGCCGGACGCTTTCAGGGTGGCGCAGGACGACGATGTCGGCGCCCGATTCGAGAAGCGTGGCGGCGGTGAGGACCTCGAAATTAATCGCCCTGGGCAGCCATTCTCCCCAGCTGGCAGGCACGCCCTGGCCTACCTTGGCCTCTTTGGTCTTCCAGGCCTCGAAACCGGGGGTGACGATCATCGGGAACTGGGTCATGCTGTCGCCCTGCAGGGCAGCCAGGCGCAGACGCTCCATAACCGAGAAGCCGTACTCGATGCCGTAGCCCAGCGAGCCTGTGGTGGGGTCCATCAATATACGGTCGAGCGGCAGGCCCATATCACTGACCAGGATATTGAGCTGCTTGGACAGGTTGACATCCATGGGGGTGCGGGCGCTGATCAGGTGTCCATTTGCCATCGCGGTAGCCACGATGGTGCGGTAATTTTTATCCTCACAGATGCCCAGCACCAGCCGCTCGCCCTTCGTGGCTTCAGCCACAGCGACCAGCAGCGTGTTATCGATCTCCGCCTGCCCGGGTCCGAAGACCAGCAGCGGCAGACCGGTGGCACCCAGCACCGCCTTGACAGCCGCCACAGCGTTCTGGGGCGTGTTGGGCTGGCCATCTTTATCGGTCAGGCTGAGCGCCAGCACGATCAAATCCGCGCCGGCAGCCTCGGCAGCCTGTGCCCACTTCGCCGGATCGTCGATCACCTCACTCCACTCATCCAGCAAAAGGGGCGACCAATCATCCGGGCGGCGATCTTTGATCTCCACAGCCACCACCGGGCGGTTCGGCATACTGCTCTCGAAGTGCATGAACGGCAGAGCGGTCTCACCGCCGACGGTGACAGTGTGAGCGCGGGTACCCCCTTCGGCAGCCGTGGCGCCTAAGACTACGTTGCGCACGCTGCCAGGCCATTTATCTTTCGGTATCTCAACGGGCATAGGCTTTTCTCCTTATTTGTTGATTTAACTCCTCACACTGATCCGTTAAAACCCGTTGAAACGGGTTTCCTCAGCCAGTGGAATCTACTGAATGGGTTTAAGATTATGCGAGGCATCGAATTCATTCGATGCAGCCGACCGAATGAGCTGTTGCCAGATTTAAGGAACAATCCACCTATCATTATCTTTCATTTTACACGCCTGTCAACTGCTAACATGCCTCACCCTTAATCCCGGAAGTGTGTCCATCTTTCAGGAAATTCCAAACGCTCTTTCCGGCGCACGCATGGCATTCCGAGACCCTGCGCTCTTTGCAGGGCCGAGGAATCCCTGACCCCTTGTTCTTTGTAACCCTGCCGGCAGGGAAGAGGCAACTAAGCCACAGGGATTTCTCACTGCGTTCGAAATGACAACTTGGCTGGTCTGGTTTTGCATGAAATTTTCGACCTGTCATCTCTTCCATTATACGGCATGGGAACGAGTATTTATCTCTTACCAACCTTGCGCCTGGCGTCATCTCTGCGCTGGACGAAAGTTTCAAGCGGCAGCTGGCGAGAGGCATGCATGCCCAGGTCGAGCAGGTCTGCGTCGCTCTCGGCTGCCGCGCAGCGCAGCAAGTGCCAGTAGGTGATCTGCGCCGCCGGATATTCGATGCCGCCGGCGTGGTGCATCAGGAAAAGGCAGCGTACACCCTGGTCGTGCATCAGCTGGGCAGCCGCTTCTATGGGGATATCCGCCGGGACTTGCGGAACGCCCTCGCGCATCACCTGCTCTGCAGACAGAGCCTGCCAGTCCGGGCGGTGGATGGCGCTCACGATCTCATCCTGACCGACCACCCCCAGGGCATGACCTTCTGCCAGGACAACCACTGCTTCACAGCCCTTCTCGAGCATCAGGCGCGCCAGGGCAGCCATGGGGGTATCCGGCGTGCAAGTCTGCACGCCCACCGTCATCAGGTCGCGCACGAGCTTGGGGGATGGATGTGGATCTATCAAGGCGAGTTCGGCAAGTGAGAGATTAGGAAATCTGGTCAAGATGCTGGCGAAGCCGGATTTCAGGGCACAGGGGATAAGGGATGTCGATCGTTCGAGCTCAGTCTTTCCCTTATCCCCTGGTTGCCTGATTACCTTATCCCTGATTCCTGTTATCAGAACATCGGATCCATCACCAGGGCCGGATGGTTATGCTCCTCCATCCAGGCCAGCAGCTCATCCACGCTGGTGACATTGCGCTCATCGGCAATCTTCTCTAACAGGTCCGGATCGCCCTCGCGCTCGGCAACCGCCTTGAATTCCTCTGCCATGGTGTTCTTCAGCACGCTGCTCATCCACACCACGCGCTTGAAGCCGCCGTCGGCATAGATGAATTTGGGGCTGATCAGGTAGAATTTGCCCACGCCCATCACACCCGGAGTCTGCAAGCCGCCGCCAGCGATGCCGGCCAGGGTGCTGAAGGTCATCCCGGCGGGCGTCATGCTGGTATCCTCACGGCTGACCACCATAACCCCGTTGGCTTCAGGGATGAGCATGACGATGCATTCGAAGCAGCCGCAGGCGGTCATGGGGTTCTCCATGATGGAATACATGGATACCTCACTCACCACGCCGTGCGAGCCGATCTTGGCGTAATCATTGGTGCCGGTCCAGTAGCCCTTCTGCATGTCGATCGATTTGCCCAGCTTGATGGGCTGGTTTGGACCGGTGGGATTGATGTTAAAGGAGGCTTTGCAGTCCAGCCAGTTATACGCGCCGCACAAACCCAGGCGCTCTGGGCTGACCACACACACGTGGTTGGGAGCGAAGGACTGGCACAGCGTGCAGGAGTAGAACTCGTCCACCCGGTCGTCGGTCAGGTCTGCCAGCCGCTTGTTGCGGTAATCGTAGGATGTGCGCGCCTTTTTCAGCCACTCGGCGTGCAGTTCAGGATCGGTGTAAATGGTCACCTGCACCTTGTCCACGATGGCGCCGAAATCGGACTGGTAGCGGGCGTGCAGGATCTTACCGAAATGCTCCAGGTTGAAGCCTTTGTCGGCTGCCGCGTTGGAGATGCGGATCCAGGCGATATCGCGCTGTCCGATGTGCTGGATGCCGGAAGCGCCGTTGATGAAGTAGTGGATCTGGCGCTCCAACACCGGCTCGAAGTCCTCCTGCATCTGTCGCCCAGCCACCTTGACCACAATGCCCATATCCATGGCGCCTTGCGGGGGTACATCGCCGAAGGTCGGGCCGACAATTTCCACCTTGCCATCCGTCACTTCGTCCAGGGGTGCCATATACAGGTATTCGAAGGCACGCGAATACTTGCCGCCGAACTCGACGCGCATATCCGTCTTGCGAACCACCTCGCCCTCGAAGGCCGAGCCGTAAGGCACCGGGACAGGCACATTGGCGACTTTCACTTTGACGCCGCGCACTTCGATGCACTTCTGCACCAGGCGCTCAGCGCGCTCCAGGTCGTCGGCGCCCTCGATCTCGTTGAACGGCATACTGACAACATGCTCGTAGCGGGTAATGCCGGTAGGCAGGATCTCGGGGATGACGGTGTCGGCGATCACGGGGAAGCCGTAGTTGATCGCCCCTGCGGCAGCAGCGTATTTCAAATCGTCCACTTCACCCAATGCCAGGACAAAGGCGAAAACGCGCTCGCGGTTGTAGAGCAGGATCTCCCGCGCCTGACCGGGTTTCAGACCACCGAAGGTCAGCGCCGAGCGGGTGGCGAAGCCCAGGGCATAGATGGCACTGATCGTATCCGTACCGAAAGGCACCGTGTAGGTATCGTAGCCCAACTCGACGCCTTCTTCCATGAGCTGGTGGATAATGCTGCGCCCGTTGACATTGCCCGACAGGAAGCACAGGATGTTGCGGCGCTGCAGCTCGCGCACGATCTTCACCGCTACTTCGTTGGACTTGGCTGCGCCGACGATGGCGGCAAAGCCGGGCATGCGCCCATCGACCAGCTGGATGCCCCATGAGCGCAGCTGGATGTCGTCGATCGGGCCGTTGAGGTGCCCCTCCAGACCGTTGCCGCCGGCGTTGCCGTTCGGATTGGTGAAGGCGGTTCCCCCAGCCAGGGTGAAACCGGGCATCGGCTCGGGCTGCAGGTCGTAGATATAGCGTACAACTTCGATGGTCTCGGCTGCCAGCAGGGTCGCCATACCCGAGTCGAGCGTCTCGCCCAGGTAAGGCGTCCATTTGCTGGCGGAGGGAATCGGGTGCAGCAGATTGCGGGCATGCTCAAGGATTTCGCTCAGCTGCCCCAGGGTCTCGATGGCTGTCCCGGTCATGCCGAGGATGGTGGGCAGGTAGTAGGCGGTGTTGGGGAATGACACCGGTGTATCGGGCCCCTTCTCCGCCAGGGCTTTATTGAGCATCAGCTCAGCCTCTGAAACCAGGGCGTTGGCGCCGCGGATGGCTCGTGTTGCAATGTATCTTGACATAAGTCCTCCAGGTCCTGATCACCTTATCACCTAATTACCTTATTACCAGGTAATCAGGTAATTGGGTAATTTGGTAATTAGGTCAATCTGCTGCCACGCCGTATAACGACTCGCGGCGCAACTCAACCGGCAGTTTTTCAAGCTCGAGCATGCGGGCATCTCCGCTGCGCCCGAAGCGCTCGGGATCATATTCGGGCAGACCCAGGGCGGCGCGCTTCTTGTCGATATGCTCCAAGGAGCGGCGGATCATCTCGTCGGGATCGTCGATGAACTCCAACTTTCCTCCCCATTGCTCTTCCCAGCCCTTACTGATGTACTTCAACACCAGATCGCTGTCCGAGACGCGATCGGGCATGCCGCTGACCGGTGAAGAGCCGCCGAAGATGACGTAAGCCCCGGAGGCGATGCAGTAGGTGGCGATCGACAAAGCTTTCTCGCTCATCCATTCAGGAGCCAATCCAACGGCGGGAATCTGGTCGATGTCATCGCCCAGCCCGCCCTCTTCTGCCATCTGAGTTAGCACGGTGAGGATGCGGCTGTTATCGACGCACGAGCCCATGTGCAGCACGGGTGGGATGCCCACCGTCTCGCACACCTCGCGCAGCCCGGGTCCGACTTTATCAAGGCCGGCCTCCCCGAGCAGCAATCCGAGTTTTGCGCCGGCGATGGCGCCGCAGCCGGTCTCGACGACGAGCACATCCTGCTTGAGCAGCTCCTGGGTGACGTAGTTGTGCAGGTAGTCCTGCTTGGAGCGCGGGTTGTTGCAGCCCACAATGGCAGCCACGCCGCGGATGCGCCCCGCCATGATGGCGTCGTTAAGCGGTCGGAAGGAAGCCCGGTATGAGCCACCCAGCATGTAGTTGATGTACTCGTGGGAAAAACCGGGCACCAGGTCCTCTTTCACCTGCGGGATGTGCGTGGCGCCGCGATTCTTGTAGTTGTCGATGGCGGTCTTGAGGATCTGCTTGGCGATGGTGAGCGCCTTGTGCTCGTCGAACTGGATGTGCGTGGCGCCCTTGATGCGCACCTTGGGCGAAGTGGTGATGATCTGGGTGTGGAAGTTGCTTGCCAGGTTGACCAGCGCCTGCATGATGCACTGCACGTCCACCACCATGGCTTCCACTGAGCCGGTCAGGATAGCCAGCTCCTGGTGCAGAAAGTTGCCCGCGGCCGGGATGCCCTGCCGCATCAGGACCTCGTTCGCGGTGCAGCAGATGCCGGACAGGCTGACGCCTTTTGCGCCGGCTGCCTTGGCGTATTCGATAATTTCCGGGTCCTGGCTGACAGCGACAATCATCTGGCTCAAGGTGGGTTCATGCCCGTGGACAACGACGTTCACCATATCGTCCTTGAGCACGCCCAGGTTGGCCTGTCCCAGGATGGGCGCCGGGGTGCCGAAGAGGATGTCCGAGATGTCGGTAGCGATCAATGAACCACCCCAGCCATCGGCGATGGCGGTGCGGATGGCATGATCCAGGATGTGCTCGGCGTCCTGGTCGTCGCCGATATGGGTGCGGTGCAGGCATTCCACCACTTCGCGGTCGATGCCGCGCGGCACGACGCCCTTCTCGCGCCAGAGCTGCTGGCGTTTTGCGGTGGCGCGTCGAGTAGGCGCAACTTCGCCTTTCTGCTGTCCGAACTGGGCAATATACAGGTCTGCCAGGTCGTTGGCGATCTCCATGGGAGAACGCTTCTCGATGGGTATCCCGTATATAGACGCGACGGTGCGCAGCTTGGCAACGTCTCGTATCACGTAGCCCTCCGTCTCCCCATTGGCGACAGCTTTGAGGGTTAACGCCATATCGCGGCCGTGGTCGGAATGTGCAGCAGCACCCGCAGCTATTGAGCGGATCAGGTTGCGCGCCTGGATGGTATCGATCGTCGCTCCGCAGACACCGGTCTGCCCATCCTTGGTCAGCCGGCAGGGGCCCATCCCGCACATCTTGCAGCACATCCCCGCCCCACCGATGTTGCAGGGCACCATGTCATCCGCCCTGGAAAAAGCAGTGCCAATGCCAAGCTCATCTGCACGGATCAGCATCTCCTGCGCCGCAGGATCGGATGACTGTTCCTCGTAAGATCTTTTGCCTTTTGCCATTGTTTTAATCCTCCTCGGGTATGTTGGTTTTCAGGGTACCCATCCCCGGGCAGGGCCAAAGCGGGCGTCCCTCGTAGTTGACTCGTTGTTGGAAGCTTACAATGGTGCGTGTCGTTTCATAGGTGGTGGTGTGGCGGAAAAAGCGCTTCTTCCCGCCATTGCCCTGAACAGCTTGCGTGCCCATCTCGACCGGGATGGGCAGCTCGCCGGAGTAGCCCGCCTGCTCTAACGCTGACTTGATCTGCTCCTCGCTGACCTTATCCGGGTCGTAGGTCACATCCACAAGGCGGAAAGCGCTGCTGGCATACACGTCTTCGATGCCAGGCATCTCGAGCAATATCCGGCGCACTTCGAGCACATGGTGGTCGCCGTACAGGGTGGGAAGATCGATGCTTAGTTTATTCATTGTCTCCTTCCTTGGTCTGAGCAGGGAGCCGAGATCGACGAATCTCTTCGCTCACTTCTCTACTCTCGTTTCATGTAATAAAGAAAAAACACCCAGTCTGGCTGTTTGCAGACAGCCGGCAGGCCGGGCGTCGTCCTCGGATGAGGGAGGCATATTTCATCATAGTTGGCACAACGTGGTCAGCAGTGGATATCCTCTGCCCGGCGATTCCTGAGCACCTGGATCTGAGTGTAGTATCCAGCCCAGGAGTGCGCCGGGGACAAACTAGAGAATTTTCTACCATACCAAATAACACCGCTAAGATCGCGAGTTCGCCATCCAATATAGCAAATATAACCAGCCTGCACAAGTGACATTTATTACTCTATTTATACGATTTGTGTTTTTGTTCTATTTATCACAAACAAAATATCAGGTGCAATGCACTTTTGGCTACGCCAAGTGCGTTGCACCCGGCAGCAGGCGCATCGTTCTGACCACAAGGGTGTTGTATTTGCCGAGATGGTGATGGGCATGGCAGACAAGATAATGCAGCGCCAAAAACCCAATTTTCAGACTTCAAATGGAGGCAGATATGAGCACGTTGATCGGATTGATAGTAACTTTTCTAGTGGCGGCGTTGGTGATCTACATCGTCAGCAGGCTCGGGCTCGGACTGAGCGTAAGCGGATTCGGAAATGCCTTTATCGCGGCCATCGTCATTGCCGTGGTGTACGCGATCATCATGTGGCTGCTGGGAGCGCTGGGTGTATCGCTCGGCGGAGGGCTCATCGGGGTGATCCTGACGCTGATCGTGGCGGCGCTGGTGCTATTGCTGAGCGCCAGGATCCTGCCGGGATTCAAGGTAGACGGCTTTACGGGGGCGATCGTAGCCGCCGTTGCCATTGCGGTTGTGAGCTGGATCATTAACTGGCTGCTTGGACTATTGGGCCTGTTTTAGGTCTGATCGACCGGATGAAGAATGGGTGGCTCAGGACTG
>CAZGIX010000023.1:0-2978 GCA_964525785.1 uncultured Anaerolineaceae bacterium | reverse complement strand
CAGGACTGCCAGTCCGGTTTTAACGAGGGGGAGTTAGTGCAAGAGGATAGGTGCAATGCACTTTTGGCTACGCCAAGTGCATTGCACCTGGTTGAGGACGATCACCAGCTCGCAATCAGGCTCGACCTCAACGAGCATGGTCTTGCGGACGTCAGGCGACTACCCGCCGGGGAAATGACCAGCGATCGCATCCCCCGTCGTCACGTATGCAAAGCCGAGGGCAAGGTTCAAGAGACTGGCGATGTGCATCTCCTCGTTTATCGAACCAGTTCCATCCGCCAGGAAAAACACCCGGTAGTCCCGGTAGTACGCATCCCGGGCCGTTGATTCACAGCACATGTTCGTCATGATGCCGGAAACGACGATGTCCTCCACTTTCAGGCAGCGCAGCACGGTCTCCAGGTCTGTGTTGTAAAAGGCGGAGTAGCGGTGTTTAAAGACGACCTTCTCGCCAGGCGCCGGAGCTAAGTCCGGATGAATCTCGCTCTCCGGACTACCTTCGAGACACTTGCCCTCCCACCACCACCCCATGATTCCGCTGTCGAGGTCATCCGGATGGTGGACGTGTCGGGTGTAGATCACCGGGCGGCCTGCCCGGCGAAAAGCGTGTATGAGGCGCTGCACAATGGGGAGGATCGCCAATCCGCCACACGTGTACGAGGGAGATGCTGGATCGAGGAAGAACCGCTGCATGTCGATCACCAGCAGGGCGCTGGCGGACACGTTCAATCGCATCGCGTGCGTGTTGTAGGGATAGATCCTCTCCAACCACGCCGGGACCTTAGATTCGATGTTTTCGACCGTTACATATGGCTCCATGACTGCTCCTTTGATTGTATCGCGGACAAAACTTCGGACATTCGGGTTTCAGGCACGTCATTGAGAGCTCGCAATGACCGCAGCTATGGATTGATCTCTTATTCTCTGCGATCCCTGCGTACTCCGCGGTGAGATTAAGAGATCACCGCGGATGCCGAAGGCAACGGAGTGAACGGAGAAGGGGTTACAGCAAAACCTTCGGGACCCTTCGTGTGACCTTTGTGTTCTTCGTGCTTCAATCTCTAACTTGCTCGGCTCGCCCATATTCAAGCCTAGGAGTCTTGACAAAGCATAAAGTGTTCCATCAGCCAAACGTACAAATTATAGAATAGTCTTGACGATACTTAGCCGTTCAGAATTGTCTGGTAGATCACGTCTACCCAGGGCGCAAACAGGCGGATGTTGGATAGCAGCCTGTCCAGGTGGGCCTGCACCGCAGCCTGGGGTACGCCAGCCGGCACATAAGAGACATACAGGGCAGAGGTTGTAGCAGCGGAGATGGCGCTGCGCGGCTCCTGTCCGTACAGCACGCTGCACACCAGCTGCTCAGCGTCACGCATGATCATATCGCCCGCTTTGAGTGTCCTGGTCGTCCCATTCAGCTGGGTGAAGGTCTCCAGCCCGGTTGAGACGTCGATGCTCACCGGAGGCTGGAGCCGGCCTGCATCGTGGGAGGCGGTCAGGATCAGGCTGTCCAGCTCGGCGGCGAAGCAGGCATCCACCAATGGGCTGACCGCCGGCAGCGATTTGCCTGCCAGGACTAGTGATTCGAGCTGCAATTGGACATGGTAGGTCTTGTCGAAGCGCTTGTAATACGCCCGGTAGGCTTTCAATACCTCCAGCTCCAGAAGATCGGCACGCTGCATGCCGGCATAGCGCTGGCGCAGGTGCGTCTCAAGCTGGCTTTTATGCTCGTCGAGCGGTGTGGACCGGTGTGTGTTGTCGGCGCCAGACACCAGCAGCAGCCCGATCTGTGCGCCGGGGAAAGCCTGCCGCCATGCGGGGGTTGCGGTCACCTGGGTCAGCATATGCTCCTCGATATAAAGACTCTCTCTCGGATATCTTTATCTTAGGTGTGGGGTGACGAAGCCACCACACACCTCAAATCTTCTAAAAGTATATTCTAAACCTATCGATCCGTGTTTTCCGTGATAATCCGCGTCCTGTACATTCATTCTGCCCCGCGCAGGCGCAAGTCCTATGGGACGATCCCGCGAACAGCCCAGGCACGCGCGATGAGGGGGATGGATCCATCCAGGGCGAACGGCAGCGAGAGGCGAAGCCTCTCCTGCAGCGCCCTCCGGCGGCTCTCACTGAGCGACATGGCATATCTGGGCGCTGGACCCTGGTTACCGAGAAATGGCGACCAGAAATCGTCGAAGTCCTTGAACTCCGTCCAGATGTCGATGGGGCGGACCTCGACGTCGGCGAGCCCGGCATCCTGGAACAGGTCACCCAGCGGTCCAGGATTGCAGAGGGGGAAATGACTCCCTTCATCCAGATCAGCGGCAGCGGGATCGAGCGCAGCGGCTGCATTCCAGAAGTGGCGCATAAACTGCATCTTGCTGGCATAATCCCACACATAGACGGCTACGAGACCGCCCTTTTTGGCGGCACGCTTCATCTCTGCGACGGCCTGGTTGGGATTCGGAACGAAATTGAGCACCAGCCCCGAGACGACAGCATCATAGGTGGACGTTTCTGCGGGCAAGGCCTGGGCGCTGCCAAGCTGAAAGGTTGCGCGTCTGTCGTTAATCTTCCCGCGGGCGTAAACAATAAAGCCCTGGGCGGGATCGACTCCCAGAACTGCTTTGGGATCGGCGATCTTCAGGATGGTTTGGGTCAAAGCGCCTGTGCCGCAGCCAACTTCGAGCCAGAGACTGTTAGGTGGGGTGTCCAGCCACTCGAGAAACTTACTGGCGACCAGCGGGCTCCAGCGCCCGACGTATGATTCATAGGCCTCGCCGAGGCCCCAAACTTCCTTTCGCTGAGAGGCGTCTTGGTTTTCAGTCATACCACTCCATTCACTAAACCATTAATCAATAAAGGAGTTACGCACTTCAGGGGTAGTTTGTGGTGTGTGCGGCGTAGCCGCCGCACACACCACAAAAATAATTTCCGGATAGGTTCTACGCATCGTCCGGGACTTCGCCCGGAAG
>CAZGIX010000022.1:0-35962 GCA_964525785.1 uncultured Anaerolineaceae bacterium | reverse complement strand
ACCTCCCGCTTTGACCCGTCGAATCCTTCATTATCGGACTTATTGCGGAATCCTCGATTAAGTTCTCCTTGACGGGGTCTGTGTTGTATAGTAAACTACCTTTCGCTCGGTCCCGTGGTGTAGCGGCCAAACATGCGGCCCTGTCAAGGCCGAGATCGCGGGTTCAAATCCCGTCGGGACCGCCTCAGACGCCTAGGAAATCCTGGGCGTTTTTCTTTTAAGCACATCCCCCTGCATCCGATTGAGTATAATCAACGTACCGGAACTGAATGTCATTTTGTCGCCGGGATAGACCATCCCGGCCTTAAAAGGACCGACCACCCCGCCTGGAGGAATACCTCACATGCCCCGCGTTGTCCATGCACCTACCGGAACTCAATTAACCTGTAAGAATTGGTTGATCGAAGCCCCCTACCGCATGATCCAGAACAACTTGGACCCGGACGTCGCTTTCGACCCCGACCATCTCATTGTTTACGGCGGGCGCGGCAAAGCCGCCCGCAGCTGGGAGGCCTTTGAAGCGATCCTGGAATCCCTGGTAAATCTCGAACCCGATGAGACCTTGCTGGTGCAGTCCGGCAAGCCGGTGGCGGTCTTCCGCACCCATGAGGACGCCCCGCGCGTGCTCATTGCCAACTCTAACATCGTCCCCGCCTGGGCCACACAGGAGAACTTCGAGAAGTGGGAGCGTGAAGGCCTGATCATGTTTGGGCAGATGACCGCCGGGAGCTGGATCTATATCGGCACCCAGGGCATCCTGCAGGGCACCTACGAGACCTTCGGCTCCCTGGCGCGCCATCACGGCTGGGGCAGCCTGAAGGGCAAGCTGGTCGTCACCGCCGGCCTTGGCGAGATGGGCGGTGCCCAGCCGCTGGCGATCACCATGAACGGCGGCGTCGGTCTGATCGTCGAGGTCGACCGCTGGCGGGCAGAGCGGCGTTTGTCACTGCGCCAGGTGGATGTGGTCAGCGATAATCTGGAAGAGGCCATGACCTGGGTCGAAGAAGCATTGGAGCGTGAGCAGCCGAAATCGGTGGCGCTGGTCGGCAACGCGGCCGAGATCCTGCCCGAGCTGGTGCTGCGCGGTATCCAGCCGGACGTGGTCACCGACCAGACTTCGGCCCACGACCCGCTGTATGGCTATATTCCAGCCGGGCTGAGCCTGGCGGAGGCCGACCTCCTGCGCCAGAGCGATCAGGAGCAGTACCTGAAGCAGGCTTTCGACTCGATGACCCGCCACGTCCAGGCGCTGCTGGATTGGCAGGCACGCGGCAGTGTGGTGTTCGACTACGGCAACAACCTGCGCCAGCGCGCCTTCGACAATGGACTGACCGAAGCATTCAGCTATCCTGGCTTTGTTCCAGCCTACATACGCCCGCTCTTCTGTGAAGGCAAAGGGCCCTTCCGATGGGTAGCACTCTCCGGTGACCCCCAGGATATCTATACCACCGATGAGGCCATCCTGGAGCTTTTCCCCGAAGACAAGCATCTGGCGCGCTGGATCCGTATGGCGCAGCAGCATGTTGAATTCCAGGGTCTGCCGGCGCGCATCTGCTGGTTGGGCTACGGCGAGCGCGCCCGGGCTGGGCTCAAGTTCAATAATTTGGTTGCCTCCGGAAAAGTGCGTGCCCCGATCGTAATCGGTCGCGATCACCTGGACAGCGGCTCTGTCGCCAGTCCCAACCGTGAAACCGAGAAAATGCTGGACGGCTCGGATGCGATAGCCGATTGGCCTTTGCTCAATGCCCTGGTCAACGCCGTCAATGGCGCCACATGGGTCAGCATCCACCACGGTGGCGGGGTAGGCATCGGCTACAGCATTCATGCCGGTCAGGTGATCGTCGCCGACGGCACCCCGGCTGCTGCCCGGCGCCTGGAACGGGTCCTGACCAGCGACCCCGGGATGGGGGTCGCCCGCCACGCCGACGCCGGCTACCCGGACGCCATACAGTTCGCCAGAGAGCACGGGGTCAAGATCCCCATGCTGAAATAACGGATTTATCTTATGGATGCGCTACTACTGGACGGTGAGAGCCTGACCATCGAGCAGGTGCTGGCGGTGGCTCACGAGCGTACGCCGGTGGTGCTCGCCCCGCACGCTGCCCGGCGAGTGGAGAGAGCTGCCGAAGCGGTCAGCCAGATCATCAGTCGTGGAGAAGTGGCTTACGGCATCTCGACCGGCTTTGGCGCCTTCAAAGACCGGCTGATTTCCCCCGCGCAGGTGGAGCAGCTCCAGCGCAATATCATTATGAGCCATGCGGTCGGCACCGGCGATCCCTTCGACATACCTACTACGCGCGCCATCATGCTCATCCGCGCTAATACCCTGGCGCGCGGCTACTCGGGCATCCGCTTGGAGACCCTGCAGCTCCTATTGGAGCTCCTGAACCGGGGCGTTCATCCGGTCATCCCGGAGAAAGGCTCGCTAGGCGCCAGCGGCGATCTGGCTCCCCTGGCTCATATGAGCCTGGTGCTGATCGGTCTTGGAGAGGCTGAACATGGCGGGGAGATCCTATCCGGCGAGGGTGCTCTGCAGCGCGCCGGGCTCGCACCGGTAAACCTTGCAGCCAAAGAGGGGCTGGCGCTAACCAACGGCACATCCGTTATGTGCGCCCTGGGTGTGCTGGCTGTCGACCGCTCCGAGCGCCTCAGCCGCTGCGCAGACGTCGCCGGCTGCCTGAGCCTGGAAGCGCTGTCCGGCACTCCGGAAGCTTTTGACGAGCGCATCCACCAGCTCCGCCCGCACCCACGCCAGGTTGACTGCGCCTCTTACCTGCGCAGGCTGTTGGAGCACAGCCAGTTCGTCCGCCGTCGCGACCCCGCCAACATCCAGGATGCATACACGCTGCGCTGCATTCCGCAGGTGCACGGCGCGGTGCGGGATGCCATCGCTTATGCGCGTTGGGTGATGGAAATCGAGCTCAACGCGGTTATTGACAATCCACTGATATTTATTGATGAGAAGACTGCTGAGATCACAATCCTTTCGGGTGGCAATTTCCACGGTGAGCCGCTGGCGATTGCCATGGATTACCTCGCCATCGCCCTCACCGAGCTGGGGAACATCTCCGAAAGGCGCATCATGCGCCTGACCGATGAAGCCAGCAACACGCATACACTGCCGGCCTTCCTGACCAACGAAGGCGGTCTGAACTCCGGCTTTATGATCACCCAATATACCGCCGCTGCCCTGGCAACCGAGAACAAGGTGCTGGCGCATCCCGCCAGCGTAGATACCATCCCTACATCAGCCAATGTTGAAGACCATGTCAGCATGGGCTGCACCGCTGCCTTGAAGGCGCGCCAGATCATCAGCAATGTGGAGCATATCCTGGCGATCGAGCTGCTCGCCGCTGCCCAGGGGGTCGACTTCCGAAGAGAGGTCCTGGGTTCGTCTGCTTCTTTGGGGACTGGCACTCAGCCAGTCTACCGTGTCATCCGGGAAGTCGCACCTTTCATCGAACAGGATACTGTCCTATATCCGTATATCGAAGCTGTGAAACACGCCATCGTATCCGGACGCATCGACCGGGCAGTTGAGGACGCACTCGAGCGGTGAATGTATACTTCCTTAACGTTTCCGCCAAATTATGTCATTCCGAACCCTGGTGCTCCTTCACCGCGTTCAGGACAAGCCTTTGCCAGGGTGAGGAATCCCCGCACATCCAGCCTGTGAACGCCAACGCAGGATACTCAGGGTTACGGTTTCAGGGATTCCTCTCCCTTCGACTTCGCTCAGGGCAAGCCTTCGCTGCGCTACGGGTCGGAATGACATATCCATCAAGATCACATTTACTGACCACTCAGGTTATTTGAACCAATGCGGAGGACGTAATGCAATGCTGAGAATCTTGACTGTAGAAGAAGCCCGCCAGACCATCTTGACGCGCCGTCCCTGGGACGAGATCGACCTGCCGAGCGGCATGCAGGAGGGCATCCAGGCAATCTTCGGTGAGCTCCTGACCCCCGACCAGGTAGTGCAGCGTATCCTGGCGGATGTGCGCCGGCGCGGCGATGCCGCAATCGTCCACTGGACTGCCGCCATCGATAAGATCGAGATCCTTTCAATCGAAGTGTCCCGGGCTCAAATTCAAGCGGCATACGACCAGACATCCAAAGAAGTGATCGAGGCTTTGCAGTTCGCTGCCCGGCGGATAGAAGCATTTCATCGCCGCCAGCCTTCTCTGAGCTGGCTCCACAACGATGAAGGCGGTGTGCTGGGACAGCTTGTACGCCCGATCGACCGCGTTGGTCTGTACGCCCCAGGCGGCACGGCTCCACTGCCCAGCTCCGTGCTGATGTCCGGCATCCCGGCCAGGGTGGCTGGGGTCGGCTACCTGGGTGTCATCTCTCCCCCGGTAAAGGAAACCGGTCTGCCCCATCCGTCGATCCTCGTGGCAGCCGATATTGCCGGCGTAGATGCCGTATTTACTGCTGGTGGCGCGCAGGCAATCGGTGCGCTGGCGTTTGGCACCCAGACCGTCTCCGCGGTCGATAAGATCTGCGGGCCAGGCAACTTATTCACCACGCTTGCCAAGCGCCAGGTGTACGGCATCGTCGGCATCGATGGCCTGCCCGGTCCAACCGAGACCGTCCTGATTGCCGACGAAGGCGCAGATCCCGAGCTGGCAGCCGCAGACATGCTCGCCCAGGCAGAGCACGATGTACTCGCCAGCGCCATATTACTCACTCCCAGCCGCGAGCTGGCTGGGAAGGTGCAGGCCGCGGTAATGTCCCAGATGGAGCTGCTGGATCGCACCTACCAGCTCACCGCCTCCCTAGCAAATAACAGCGGCATCGTGGTTACAGGCACTCTCGACCAGGCTTTTGACCTGGCAAACGCCTACGCTCCCGAACACCTGTGCCTGGCGGTCGCCGATCCGTGGAGCCACCTGGGTAAGGTCCACCATGCCGGGGGAGTCTTCCTGGGCGAGCGCAGCTTCGAAGCCCTGGGGGACTATGTCGCCGGTCCCAGCCACACCATGCCAACTGGCGGCACGGCGCGCTTTGCCAGTCCCACCAATGTAAATGACTTTATCAAGATCATCAGCCTAGTTGGTCTGAACGAAACTGCCCTCCAGCAGATCGGTCCTGCTGCCGAGACGATCGCCCGCACCGAGGGACTGGACGGTCATGCCGCCGCAGTGGCGCGCCGCTTGAGATGATCAGGCAGTCAGCACCACCCTGATCCCCATCACCACCAGCGCCAGCAGCACGATCTTCCGGAAAGCTTCCGGGGGTAGAGCTCGGTCCAGGAGCGTCCCGGTGAGAATACCCAGTGCGATGAACGGCAGAGCGATGAGATAGGTGCGCCAGATATCGGGGGTCAGGTCTTTGCTCAACAGGTGGGCGGTGACCACAAACACGCTGTTGGTCAGAAAAAATCCCTGCAGGTTGCCCTTGAACTCAGACGGGGGCCATCGCCGGCAGTCGGCATACAGGATCACCGGCGGACCGGAGGTATTGTATGCGCCTCCCAGCATACCCGCCAGCAGCCCGGCGGCGTACGCCCAGGCAGGCTGTCGCAGCTCTGGCAATTTCCAGTCCAGCAGGGCGTAGATCCCGTAGATGGCGATCACCAGCCCCAACAGGACGAGCATCACGCTGCCATCAATGCGCCTCAACAGGTAAATTCCGATGGGTATCCCAACGAAAGAAGCCGCGACCAACGGCTTCACTTCTCGAAGGCTGACTGCCTGGCGGTAGCGCAGCAGCAGCACGATCTCGATCGACAATGCAATCAGCGAGACCAGGGAAGCGGAAGCCCGCAGACCGATATGATGGGGCAGCAGCGCCATAGCGACCAGTGCAGAGCCAAAACCGGTCAGGCTCTGGGTCATTGCTGCCATGAAAATAACGATGTAGACCTCCACTTACATAATTGTATCTTCAATCTATGTTGATTATCTTGCGGTTTTATCGTAAACTTATTGTGCTGTTTAATATGGGACCGATTCTAATCAATGGATGCCTTAGCCGGCTGCCGTCTGCGAAGATGCGCCAACGGAGAGTATCTGGATGTCCAATCTGACTGTCTATCAAGTCTATGACCTGCTGAACCGGCCTCGCCCGCTCTGGCTGGTCAAAATAAACCTGAGTGAGCTGAGCCTTTGGATGGCTGATCTGAGCGAGTGCAACATCAGCCACGCAGACCTGACTCGCTGCGATCTAAGCTGGTCGAATTGTCATAAATCCTATATGGTAAAAACCAATCTCAACCAGGCGAATCTGTTTGAGTCGCAAATGGTGCAGGTCAATCTCACCGAAGCTAACCTGACGCGCGCCAACCTGACGCGCGCCAATTTAGATCGCGCCACCCTTACCGGAGCCATCTTCGTGGAGGCCAACCTTACGCGGGCGATCCTCAGCCGGGTGGACCTCAACCGGGCAAATCTAAGCGGCGCATCGCTGGTGCGCGCCGATCTGGGCAAATCCGACCTGGTAGGTGCTAACCTCAACAGCGCCAACCTGCAGTATGCCAACCTGTTCGAAGCTGACCTGACGGGTGCCGACCTGCGCAACGCGAATCTCCAGTATGCAGATCTGACTGGTGCGAACCTGACGGGTGCAAACCTGAAAAATACCCAGATGGAGCATGCAGTGCTGAACGACACCATCCTGCCGGAGGAAAAGCCGCGCGTCATTGCCTGATTCACGGGATTACATCATGACTGAAAAACGAGCTGCATTTCTGCCCTTCCATGCGCTGAACGAGTTTATGACCGATGATTACCGGCTGGAAGTAGTCCGCGCTGTATTGAACCAGGTAGAGACTTTATCGGAACAAACTCGCCTCGAGATCGATCGCCAGACCAAAGACTTCGTCACCGTCCCCGGCTTTCGCAACAGCGCTAAGGCGCCGTCATCGCTGCGGCTCAAGCCCTCCATCCTGGCGTTTGAGAAGAATCCCCGGTTTACCGCGGCCATAGTCTCCGCATGGGCAGAGTTGCACAGCCACCTGCGCGCTCAGGTTTACGACCTGCTGGTCTCTTTAGGCTGGGAAATACTGCCTGCCGATGACGACCGCACAAAAATACCCGGTTTCCTCCCCTCCTGGCCAGCCGGTCAGGATTTCGATATGCTCAACAGTGCATTTGTAGACAAGTACCCCGATGCCCAGGTCCAAAGTAACGATATCAGCCTGATGGCTGTCTGGCTGGGTGGGCGACTCCCGTTCCCAAACAGCCCCGAATCTCCTTAATGGGCAATTCCATCAATTTCGATCCGGCAGCTGACTTCTACGATGCCACGCGCACCTTTCCGGAAGGCGTCGACATCCAGGTGGCTGCCTCCCTGCTGGCTGACATGACACCGAAAACCAGCCTCCTGGAGGTGGGCATCGGCACGGGACGCATCTCGCGTCCGCTGATTGAGCAAGGAGCCAACGTCACGGGAGTGGATATTTCCGCCCGCATGCTGGCTCGTCTGCGAAACAATCTCGCTGAAGGCTCGCCAGAGATCCGGCTGGCGATTGCAGATGCCTCCATGCTCCCATTTATTGGAGAGCAGTTCCCTGCCGTGGTGATGGTTCATATACTGCATCTGATTCCAAATTGGATAGATGCACTTGCCGAAGCCCGCCGTATGCTGGTCCGTGGCGGCTGTCTATACATCGGTCACCAGGGCAGTAATGGCGATACACCCGCCGCTCAGCTCCGCAAGCAGATGAATGCGATCATCCAGCAGTCTGATCCTGGATATATTCGCTATGGCCCGCAGGATTTTGGGCGGCTTAGCCAAATCCTGGTTGATATGGGAGCCAGCCACGTATCCTGGGATGCCGCTCGATGGGAAGGACGCTACCACGTCGGCGAGGATATCCAATCGCTCGAAAATGGCATCCACTCCGTTACCTGGCGACTTAGTGAAAGGGTGCGCCAGGTCGTATTCAGCCTCTTGCGGGATTGGGCAGCCGTGGAGTTTGGCGGACTGGACGTCGAATTCACGGTCCCACGCCACTTCGTCTGGGACCGCTATCAATGGCTTGGATGACTATATGTAACCATGCCTCAATATATCGCTTTCTATAAGCCATTTGAGGTCCTCTCCCAGTTCACGGATTCGTCCGGACGAGCCACTCTCAAAGATTACATCTCCATCCCAGGTGTTTACGCAGCTGGAAGGCTGGATTACCGCAGCGAAGGCTTGCTGGTGCTTTCCGACGACGGGCGTTTTATCCAGCGCCTGGCAGATCCACGCTTTGAGCATCCCAAGACGTATTACGCCCAGGTGGAGGGCGTTCCGCAGCCGCAAGAGCTTCGGTTATTACGGGAACGCATCCTGCTACCAGAAATCCAAACCAGGTTTGTTCAGGCACAGATCATCGAAGCTCCCGATCTTCCTCCGCGCTCGAAGCCTATTCGGCAGTACCACCCCACAACCTGGCTGAGCCTGATACTGCGGGAAGGCAAGAAGCACCAGGTTCGCCGCCTGACCGCTGCGCTGGGTTATCCCACGCTGCGCCTGGTGCGCTTTGCCATCGGTCCGGTTACGATCCAGGGACTGCTTCCCGGCGCATGGCGTGATTTGAGAAAATTGGAAATCTCGACCATTTATGGTTTAGAATTATCGGATGATTGAGATCGATGGCTCGCACGGCGAGGGTGGAGGCCAGATCCTGCGCAGCGCCCTGACGCTTTCGATACTGACCCGCCAGCCGCTGCATCTGTTCAACATTCGCCAAAACCGCTCAAAGCCCGGTTTACAGCCGCAGCACCTGAAAGCTGTAGACGCTGCAGCAGCAGTGTGCCGGGCGGAGGTGCGTGGAGCTGCACTGCACTCCAATCAGCTGTTCTTCACTCCTGGTGAGCTGCGCAGCGGGCGCTACAAGTTCGAGATCGGCACCGCCGGATCGACGTCCCTGCTCCTGCAGACGATCTTCCTTCCGCTCAGCCTGGCTGGAAGCGCATCCTCGGTCATCATAACGGGCGGGACGCATGTCCGCTGGGCGCCATGCTTTGATTATCTGCACCTGCACTGGCTGACCTTCATGAAATGCCTTGGTTTTGATGCCCTGCTTTCATTGGATGAGGCCGGTTTTTATCCCCAGGGCGGCGGTCGAATCAGCGCTACAATTCGTCCCCTCCAGCACATTAAGGCCCTCAATCTGGAGGTACGCGGCGATCTGCGCTCCATATCAGCCCTTTCTGCGGTCGCCAACCTGGACGTCTCGATCGCCGACCGGCAGAAGCGCCAGGCATTGGGCAGGCTGCTGCGCCAATTTCCCACCCTCAAGGTCAAAACCGCTAACCTGCCCGCCAGGTCGAAAGGCACTTTGCTCCTTTTGCAGGCCTGGTTTAGCTCGCCAGGCTCGCCGATCCCATGCGGTTGCTGCTATTACGGCCTGGGCGAGCGCGGCAAGCCCGCCGAGCGCGTTGCCGATGAAGCCGTCGACGCCCTGCTGGCTTTCCTCATCACCGACGGAACCATTGACCACTACCTCGCCGACCAGCTTCTGCTGCCCCTGGCATTTGCTGACGGTCCGTCCCGCTTCCGCACCGCCCAAATCACCCCCCACCTGAGCACCAATGCCTGGGTGATCGGAGAATTCACCTCGGCCCATATCGAGATCGTCGGAGTAACGGGTCAGCCGGGGTGGGTGCAGATTAATCCTGGAAGCCTGCCCGATGCGTAAGATCATCCACCTGGACCTGGATGCCTTCTTCTGTGCGGTCGAGGAGCTACGTGACCCATCCCTGCACGGCCGTGCCTTCGCCGTCGGTGGGCGACCTGAGGAGCGCGGTGTCGTGGCCTCGTGTTCCTACGCTGCGCGCCATTTCGGTGTCCGGTCGGCCATGCCCATGGCCCGGGCTGTCAAGCTCTGCCCGGGGTTGCTCATCCTGTACTCGCGTCACGATGAATACAGCCGCGTGTCTCAGCAGGTGATGGAAAGGTTGCACCGGCTCACGCCCCTGGTCGAACAAATCTCGATCGATGAGGCTTTCCTGGATGTCAGTGATCTCCCTGGCGATGGGCCGGACCTGGCTCACCAGCTCCAGTCCACCATCCAGACCGAGCTGCACCTCCCGTGCTCGCTGGGTGTCGCTTCCAACAAATTGGTGGCAAAGATCGCCACCGATGTCGGCAAAGCTGCAGCTCGCCTTGAACCCGGAGGACAGGTCTCTTATCCGAACGCAATTACCCACGTTCCAGCCGGTCAGGAAGAAGAGTTCCTGGCGCCGCTGCCGGTTGAATCTCTGTGGGGCGTGGGCCCAAAAACCGCTGCCAGGCTTGCGGAGCTGGGTGTCACGTCCATCGGAGACCTGGTGCGTTATCCGGAGTACGAGTTGAAGCGCTTGTTTGGAAAAAACGGCGCTGACCTCTCGGCCCACGCACGCGGCCTCGATGACAGCCCGATCATCACCAGCTATGAAACCAAATCGATCAGCCAGGAGACGACCTTCGTGAAGGATGTACGCGATGAGGCCCTGCTGAACAGCACGCTGCACGAGCTCTCGGAGGGGGTGGCGCAGCGCCTCAAGCAGGCGGACCTGTCTGGATCGACGGTCAAGATCAAGGTACGCTGGTCCGATTTCACCACCTTCACTCGCCAGCATACTTTAGCGCAGCCCACTGACCAGGTCTCCCAGATTTACGCCTGCGCAGTGCAGCTGTTCTCTAAGGAATGGACCAAAGGTCGCCCAGTACGGCTTCTCGGAGTTGGGGTAAGCACCTTAAGACCAGCCGTGCGCCAGCTCAGTCTGTTCGATGATCCAACCGGACGAGAACAGCGACTTCACTCCGCCATCGACTCCCTCCAGCAGAAATTCGGACAACATATCCTCCATCGGGGCAGCACCAAGACGCCTTGAGCTATATCCATAACAGCCGGGAAATCCATGGCCCACCAAAACTCACCCCAACCCTCAAACACTGCCAGCCGCCTTTGGAGCTGGGTCGATATCCTGATGATTGCAGCCACCAGCGCCCTGGTCATCCTGGCAGGGACCTGGCTGCTTTCTTATCTGTACCCGTACCCTCTGGATGGGCAGGAGCACCTGTCGATAAGCTACATCGCTGCACTGACCGCCCTCGAAGTAGTTGCCATTGCTGCCGGCGTGGCGATATTCGGCCTGCTGCGTAAAGGGCTGCATTGGTCTGACCTCGGCCTGGTGCCAGCATCGAAGCGCTGGATCACCTGGGCGGTTATCGTCACCTTGATCTTTATTCCGGTCATCGGCTTGATCGCCCTGGCTATCCAGCTTCTGCTCGGTCTACCGACCGAGAACCCGCAGCTTGAGTTCCTGATGCCGCAAGATATCAGCTGGCTCGGTGCTCTGATAATGGTAATTTTGGGTGGTGTGCTGGTCCCGATTGCTGAGGAGATATTATTCCGCGGGGTGCTTTACCGCTGGATGCGCCAGTTCTCCAGTCCCTGGATCGCCATACCCGTCAGCTCGGTGATTTTCGGTCTCTTGCATGGAGATATTGCGGTGGCGGGCGCAACGGCTGTGATGGGTGTCATCCTGGCCTGGTTTTACGAGCGCAGCCATTCCCTGTGGCCTTCTATCGCCATCCATGCAGTGAATAACGGTCTAAAGCTGGCATTGCTGTACGGATTATTGGCAGCTGGTATTAATCTTCCCCCAATCGTCTAAACTTTATGCTAAACTAGCAAGCATTATGGATCTGAGCAGACCTGATCTCAGCGGTGCCAGTCCCGAAGTACGGGAATACATCGCTTACCTCGAAGAGCAGATCAGGGTGCTTATCGATTCTCAATCCCTCCGATCGGTCGAAAATGGGGAGTATCTCGCCTCGAGCGAGCCAGTTGGGCCTTATCAAATCATTATCGCCACCTCATCTGGGATTGCCAAGCGCACTCCCCTGCACCTCTATCCACGACAGCGCCGTGGAGGCATGGGCATTTTCGACCTGGATGCAGATGCGGATGATCCGCCCGCGATATTATCTGTGGTGGAAGAAACCCAGACTTTGCTGCTGGTAACGAACTATTCCCGGGCTTTTCGATTATCTCTGAGCTCTTTTGTCGAGACACAAATCCACGCCAAAGGGGCTACGATTTTTTCAAGAATCGCGTTGATGGATGAAGAACGGCTGGCAGCAGTTCTCCCGATCCAGGCTCAGGGATATCTGGCGCTCCTCAGCCAGACCGGTATGGTCCGCTGCCTGCGCCACCACGTCTTCGGGGAATATATGAAACCAGGCATCCCACTCTACGATATCAAGTCGTTCGGTCCTCTGGTTTCTGCTGCCTGGACGCCCGGCGATGGCGACCTGTTAATCGCCACCAGCCAGGGACGCGCCATACGGTTCTCTGAGAAGCAGGTGCCGCCCCAGGGCTGCCTGGGCATCCGACTTGCTGCCAACGACTATGCAGTGGCGATTGCTCCCGTTTATGAGGATAGTGAAGTCTTTATGTTAGGGGCAGACGGGCGCGGGACCATACGCCAGATGCCCGGATTTGCCGCTAACAAGGCGCCAGGCTCCGGAGGTAAAAACGCCATGGGGACGAGCCGCCTTGTCGCGGCTGTGAACGTCGATGAAGTAAAAGATATTTTCATCATCTCTCGCCTGAGCAAGATTATCCGCTTCGACGTTGCTGAAGTCCCAGTCAAAGATGGTGTCGTTCAGGGCGTCAATTGCATGAACTACCGGTCTGATGAAGCTGTGGCTGTGTCGGTGTTTAAATCTGCAGCACTTATGTAAGGGATGAAAATGAGCTCCATCATTCAAATGATCAGCTCCAAGCATTTTCAGGTTGAGCAGCTCGCCGATGGTGTCTATGCGTCCGTCCATCGCCCAGGCGGTCTTTCGATCGGCAATGCCTGTATTATCGACCTGGGCGATCAAACACTGGTTTTCGATACTTTTCTCACACCCCAGGCAGCCATCGATCTTAATCTGGCAGCCGAAGCACTGACCGACAAGCCGGTGACGTTGGTGGTGAACAGCCACCACCACAGCGACCACACCTGGGGCAACCAGGCCTTCGCCCCCGAAGCTGATGTAATCGCCAGCGAGGGTACCCGCAAGCTGCTCGTCTCCTGCTCGGTAGAAGATTATCGATGGTTCAAAGACAGCGCTTCAGATCATTCACCCGCAGGTATATATAACCCTGCAAGATGGGGAAGCTCTGATCCACAGGTCGACGAAACTGATTTACAAACCAGCTTCTCCCACGCAATTACAGAGGCTCTCCCGAGACTGCGCTTCAGGTATCCAAACCTGACCTTCGGAACAAACCTGGAATTACATGGGTCAACCCGCTCGGTCGAGCTTCTATCGTTTGCTGGCGGACACACCCTTAGCGATACTGTGCTTTGGATACCCGGCGAACGCATCCTGGCAGCGGGAGACCTACTCTACAACCAGGTTCATCCATACTTACAGGAAGCGCTGCCCCTGCAGACACTCGCCATCCTGCAAGAGATAGAGAAGCTGGAACCGCACATCCTGATCCCGGGTCATGGTCTGCCGGGTGGGATCGATCTGATTCACACGATGCAAGGCTATCTCTCCAGATTGATTGATCGTGCAGATGACATGCTGGAGAAAGAGCAGCTCGTCTCCGCCGTCCAGAAAACCCGGCTGCCTGCGGCATACCAATCCTGGCAGCTTGGCATCAACTACTCCAAGAACCTGCATCGGGCTTATACGGTCAGCGCCAGGGCGCGCGGACTTCTAGTCGATGATCAAAAGCAAGAGCTGCCGGATCGGTTATTCATTTAAACTCTTTACATAGGTGTATTCGATGCTGCATCCAGAAATCAATTGGAATATCTGCCAGTCTTGCACTCCATGCCTGGCGCGGCGGGCTTGCAAGAGCCATGCATTCTATCAGCCTGATCCGGGAGAAACACCATATATCGAATATGGTTATTGTACTTACTGCGGTCAGTGTGTCCTGGCTTGCGTCTTTGATGCGGTTGCCATGGTAAACCACAAAGTACCCAGTGCCTTTAATGGCATGCACTAGGCGCTGCAAGAACGTGTAGCCAGTTCCGTAGTAGTAATAAACACCTGATTCCGGCTGCCTACTCTGCTCGGGGGAATCCTGACCTGTATATCCTGATCCGTGAAATCAACCCAATTTGATTTAAAAACCGCCCAATTGGCAAAGTACCGCCTGTCTGGCATCTGGCGTATGATGACCGGCTACCGGCTGGTTTATCTGGCGGCAGCCATCAGCCTGGGGGTAGCAGCCATCTCCAAAACCGGCACATATCTGCTGCTGCGCCATTTTGCAGACAATGTGCTGGGAAAAGCCGGCTCAGCTGGTCAGCTCCCTTTAATCGGATTGGGCTTTCTGGCCCTGGCATTAATCGAAGGCGGTTTCACCTATCTGAGCGGGCGTCTGGCTGCATTTACAGCCGAAGGGATAGCCCGGCGTATACGGGACTATCTGTACGATCATATCCAGCGCCTGCCTTTCCACTACTTCGACCACATCCAGACCGGCGAGCTCATCCAGCGCTGCACATCCGACGTGGACGCCGTGCGCCGCTTCTTCGCCGACCAGGCAATCGGTGTCGGACGCATCCTGCTCTTGTTCATTGTCAATTTCGTCGCTTTACTGACCTTAAACGTCAATCTGGCTCTCTTTTCGATTATCGCCATACCGTTGGTTGTGATCACATCCGTCTTCTTCTTCCGCAAAGTGACCACCGCATATGAAGCTTACCAGGAGCAAGACGCGGTCATTTCCACCACGCTGCAGGAAAACCTTTCCGGGGTACGGGTGGTCAAGGCATTTGCTCGTCAGGACTACGAGATGGGCAAGTACGACCGGCAGAATTGGGAAAAATTCCTGCGCGGGCGCAGGCTGCTAACCATGCATGCCTCATTCTGGCCCCTTTCAGATATATTATGCGGCGCGCAGCTGCTGGCTGGTTTTACTCTGGCAGCCATCATGGCGATCAACGGCTCAATCAGTATCGGCACCTATGTCGCCTATGCTGGGCTTGTCGTCTGGTTGATATTTCCCATGCGCAACCTCGGCCGGCTGATCGTCCAGACCTCTACCGGCATGGTCTCTTACGGCCGCGTCATGGAGATCGTCCGTCAGGATCGCGAATCCTTAATCAAGGGTGTTCACCTGCCCCAGGGAGATGTGCGCGGCGAGATCACCTTCGATGACGTCGGTTTTGAGTACGAGGTTGGTACACCCATATTGCAGGATATCTCCTTCTCCTGCCAGCCCGGTCAGGTGGTTGCCTTGTTGGGCTCCACCGGATCCGGGAAGACCAGCCTGGTAAACCTGCTACCCCGCTTTTATGAATACACTTCCGGCAGCATCACCCTGGATAGGATTGAGCTAAAGGATTACTCACGCAGTTACCTGCGCCGCCAGATTGGTATCGTCGAGCAAGAACCGTTTCTGTTCTCTCGATCGATCCGCGAGAATATCGTTTATGGCGTCGAGCGCAGCGTTTCCGACGAGGAGATCGAGGCAGCTGCTCGCGCCGCCGCCATCCATGACGTTATCACCGCCTTCCCAGACGGATATCACACACTGATCGGCGAAAAAGGCGTCACCCTCTCCGGCGGTCAGAAGCAGCGTGTAGCGATCGCGCGCACGCTGCTGAGGGATTCTCGCATCCTTATCCTGGATGACGCTACGTCGTCAATCGACACTGAGACTGAAGCAGCCATCCGCCAGGCGCTCCAGCGCCTTATGCAAGGGCGTACCAGCTTTGTAATCGCCCACCGCATCCAAAGCGTCATGAATGCCGATCTGATCCTGGTCATGGATAAAGGGCGTATCGTCCAGCGCGGTACGCACCGAAAGCTGCTTGAGAGTCCAGGCATTTACCGCCAGATATTCGATATTCAGACCCGCATCGAATCCGAATTGGAAAAAGAGATCAGCACTGCGGTTGGCGCGGACATACAGCCTTGAGATGAGTAACCTCTGATGAGCGACGGGTACTTCGAAGAAGAAGAATTTACCACCCAATTCAACGGCAGGACGGTTGTCCGGATCTTGTCTCTCACCAGACCTTATTGGAAGTGGGTCGCCGGATTCCTGATAACCATCGCCCTGACGTCGTCGCTGGATTCCTTATTCACCTACTTAAGCAAGCTGATCGTCGACCAGGCAATTATCCCGAGAGATTTTGTTGCGTTAAGGCGCTTTGTGACGATCTACGCGTCGTTGCTATTGGTACAGGCGTTTTTCGTCTTTGGATTTGTATACCTGGCGGGTGTTTTAGGTGAGCGCATACGCTACGACTTGCGGCGGAAAATGTTCAATCACCTGCAGGAGCTATCGCTCTCCTATTACAACCAGACTCCAGTGGGTTGGATCATGGCACGCGTCGGCTCCGACTCCGATCGGGTCGCCGAGCTGGTCACCTGGGGCATTTTAGATATCACCTGGGCGCTGATGAACATCATCACCTCGACATACTTCATGTTGATCATCAATTGGCGTCTGGCGCTGATCGTTCTCGCCATTCTGCCCGTGCTGGTGGTCGTGGCAGTCCAGTTCCGCAAGAAGATTCTGGTTGAATTTCGTACTTCTCGCAAGTTCAACTCCAAGATCACCGGCTCATATAATGAGAACATCTCCGGTGTTCGGGTGATCAAAGCCCTGGGGCGCGAGGACGAGAACATGCGCGAGTTCGGTGGGCTTACCAACCAGATGTATGCAGCCAGCTACCGTGCCGCATGGTTATCAGCCCTCTTCTTGCCGACTGTGCAGATAATCAGCGCCTTCGCCCTGGGGACGATCGTCTGGTATGGAGGTTTACAGGCGCAGTTTGGCGCGATAACTATCGGCGGCATCCAGGCTTTCGTTTCCTATGTCACCTTCATGATGTGGCCCATCCAGGATCTGGCGCGGGTCTATGCCGAGCTTCAGCACGCAGTTGCTTCAGCCGAGAGGATGTTCTCCCTGATCGACGCTGTGCCTGGTGTAAGCGATCGCACAGGAGCCGTCGAAGCGCAAAGCATCCACGGAGACATCGAATTCGACCATGTCGACTTCACTTATGAAGACGGCAAACCGGTGCTTACAGATTTCAGCCTGAAGGTAGCTCCAGGAGAAACGATTGCTCTGGTCGGCCCTACCGGTGGCGGTAAAACTACCATCGTCAACCTGCTGTGCCGATTCTTCGAGCCGGTGCGTGGCGTCATTCGCCTCAACGGGCTTGATTACAGCGAGCTCACCTTGCACAGCATCCAATCCCGGATCGGTATCGTCCTTCAGACTCCGCATTTATTTTCCGGCACGATCCGGGAAAACATTCGCTATGGCAGGCTGGAAGCTTCTGACAATGAGATCGAGATCGCCGCCCGGTTGGCTGGTGCCTATGATTTTATTGTCAAACTCGAAAAGAGCTTTGATGAGCAGGTCGGTGAGGGCGGCAACATGCTCTCCACCGGTCAAAAGCAGCTCATCAGCCTTGCACGGGCAGTTCTGGCGCAGCCCGAGATTTTTATTATGGACGAAGCCACCAGCTCGGTGGATACGCTGACGGAGGCGCTCATCCAAAAAGGGATGGAGCACCTGATGAAAGACCGTACCAGCATTGTCATCGCTCACCGTCTCTCCACCATCCGAAAAGCCAGCCGGATATTGGTTATCGAGGGCGGGCGGATTGCTGAGATGGGGACTCACTCCGAATTACTGCGCCGGCGCGGGCATTATTACCGTCTTTATACCCAACAGTTCCGCTACGAACACGAGCTGAAATACAGCGACTTGTCTATGGATCAATACACGCCGCCAATTTAATCCCGGTTGGCACGTTTCTGGCACCCCCTGGCAATAACTGATGGATTGCGCTCTTAAGTGGTAGTTGGTGGTGTTTACCGCCTGCCTGCCAATTGCGTAATTCCTGAACCTATTACTTTTGTTAGAACGAACCGCATTGATTCAATTTCGGATATACTCATTTCAGGAGGGATGTCCATATCCATCCGCAGAGAGCCGCACTCGTACCCATTGCGGGAGATGCAACGATCTGATTAGAGAAGATGGGGTGGCGTATTGAAGTTCTGGGCCGGTCGATAATGGAATCAGAAATCATCCTGACAGTAGATGATAACCACGAGATAGCCGATTTTTGCGGGAATCACCTCATACCCGATCTGGGTTATGTTGGACGAGTTGCGTATTCCGCCAGGCAGGCATACCAGCTCCTGAAGAAGAATTCAATATCCCTGATGCTGCTGGACTTCAACCTGCCGGATATGAGCGGGCTCGATCTGCTGCGTAAGCTGGCAGCCGAAAGGCTGAGTGTCCCAACCATCCTGATCACCGCCGAAGGTTCTGAGCATATCGCTGCTGAAGCCTTCCGCCTTGGCGTTCAGGATTATCTCCCCAAACCGATTGAAGCCGACAAGCTATCGAAGACGATCTCGCGGGTGTTAACTCAGAGCCGTCTTCGCCGGGACAAAGAGCTTCTTACCCAACAGCTTCAAGAACAGCTCGCTCAGCAAGCCGTACTCTCCCGAGTCGGGCAGAGCGTTACATCTTCATTGAAACTCGATGAAGTGCTACGCCGGATCGTCGAAGCCAGCGTGCTGCTCACACACGCCGAAGAGGGATTTCTGGCTCTCTTGGATGAGGCTTCAGGTCAGCTTTATTTGCGGGCAGCAAAAAATATCGACCAGGAAAAGAGTAAGACAATTCGCCTGCCGGTCGCAGATTCGGTTGTCGGTCAGGTGTACTCCACAGGCAAGCCGGTCCGCTTTGGCGAGGCTCCGCAAGGGCGAAAGCAGATCAAGATCAGCACTGGCTATCTGGTTAACAGCGCCTTGCATGTCCCTATCCTCTCCAAGGGCAAAGCGCTCGGAGTGCTGTCCGTTGTTAACCATATCAGCGAAAATGTTTTCAAGGAGAAAGACGAGGCATTGCTGCTTTCCCTGGCAGATTACGCCGCGGTTGCCCTGGACAACGCTCATCTGTACCAACAAGCCCAGGCAGAGCTGGATGTTCGGCGGCGTGTAGAGCTGGCTCTACGCGACAGCGAGGAGCGCTACGCACTGGCAGCACGCGGCGCCAACGATGGCATCTGGGACTGGAATGTCAAATCCAACCAGGTCTATTTTTCCCAGCGCTGGAAAACCATGCTGGGCTATGAAGAGAATGAGATTTCTACCAGCATCGAGGAGTGGCTTCGGCGGGTTCACCCGGAAGATCTGGATCGCCTAAAAGTTGCCATCCACGCGCACCTGGACGGTACAACTGCCCACCTGGAGAGCGAGCATCGCATGCTGCATCGCGATGGCAGCTACCGCTGGATGCTGAGCCGCGGCCTGGCAGTGCGCGAACCCAATGGCGCGGCTTACCGCGTGGCAGGCTCTCAAACTGACATCACCGACCGCAAGTATGCGGAAGAAAAGCTGCTGCACGATGCGTTTTACGATCTGCTGACTAATCTGCCGAACCGGGCGCTGTTCATGGACCACTTGGGTCTGGCTATTGAACGCGCCAAACGGCGCAAAGATTACGTGTTTGCAGTGCTGTTCCTTGATCTTGATCGCTTTAAGGATGTAAACGATAGTCTGGGGCATAATGTTGGCGATGAGCTGCTGAACCTGGTAGCTCGCAAGCTGGAAAGCAGGATGCGCTCCACCGATACTGTGGCCCGATTTGGCGGCGATGAGTTCGTAATCCTGCTGGATGATATCCAGTCCGAAGACAACGCCTCTCAGGTAGCGAATTGGATCCTGTCCGAGCTGGCTGTACCATTTAAGTTTCATAACCGCGAAGTATATATCAGCACCAGCATCGGGATCGTGCTGAGCACCATCGGGTACAACCGGGCCGACGAAGTTCTGCGCGACGCCGATATCGCCATGTATAATGCCAAGACAAAGGGGAAAGCTCGATTCGAGATTTTTCAGCCTCAGATGCGCGAATACATCCTAAATCGCACCGAGCTTGAAAATGACCTGCGCCGGGCGGTCGATAACGACGAGCTGCGAGTGTTTTACCAGTTTATTGTGTCGCTGGATACGCGCCAGGTCATTGGGTTAGAAGCTTTGGTACGCTGGCAGCATCCCCGCCGGGGATTGATTCCGCCGAGCGAGTTCATCCCATTGGCTGAAGAGACCGAGCTGATCATCCCCATTGACCGCTGGGTATTGAGGCAGGCTTGCATGCAGCTGCAGGCCTGGAAAGCCGCCATACCCGAGGCGCAGCCCCTCACCATCAGTGTCAACGTCTCCAGCAAGCACATTCCAAGACCCGGTTTGATAGAGCACATACAGGCAGTTCTTGAAGATACTCACCTGGATCCAAGTTTTCTTAAACTGGAAATCACTGAGAGCGCGATCCTGGAAAAAAACGATGTCACCAATGCAGTCCTGGATCGCCTGCGTGATTTGGGCATACAGATCCAGATCGACGATTTTGGGACAGGATATTCTGCCCTCAGCTACCTGTCGAATTTCCCCATCAATGCCTTGAAGATCGATCACAGTTTTGTCCTGTCAATGGGAGAGGGCAACAGCCACACCAAGATAGTCCAGGCCATTGTGATGCTCTCCCACCAGCTAGGAGTGAGGGTTATTGCAGAGGGAATTGAAACAGAAGCCCTGCTCACTCGCTTGAAAGACCTGGGCTGCGAGTATGGGCAGGGCTTTTACTTCTCGAGACCGATGAATACGCAGGCAATTACTTCACTGCTGGAAGAGAAGCTCAAAATTCATATCGATTAATGCCGATTCACTCCACCACCACGCCCTCCAGGTTCTCCTCTGGCGCTGGATACTCCAGCTTCAGGTTTTTCAAACAATCCACAATTACACGACCGATGACCAGATTACGGTACCACTTGCGATCGGATGGCACAAGATACCAGGGTGCCCATTTCGAGCTGGTCTTTTCCAGCACATCCTCGTAGGCACGCTGGTATTCTGGCCACAGTTTCCGTTCATCCAGGTCGCCCAGGTGAAACTTCCACCGCTTCGTCGGATCGTCCAGCCGGGCCTGCAGGCGTTCTTTCTGCTCTTCAGGGCTGATATGCAAGTAAAATTTAAGGATGGTGGTACCTTCCTCGGCTAACTGCTGTTCAAAATCGTTGATCTGGTCATACCGTTTTTTCCACACACCCTCCGGCACAAGCTTGTGGACGCGTACTACCAGCACATCTTCATAATGGCTGCGGTTGAATATGACAATTTCCCCTCTACCCGGCGTATGCTTATGCACCCGCCACAGGTAGTCATGGTCTAATTCCTCAGATGTTGGCACTTTAAAGCTGGCTACGCGCACCCCCTGCGGATTAACCCCTTCGAAAACATGCCGGATAACCCCGTCTTTTCCGCTCGTATCCATTCCTTGCAGCACAATCAGAAGCTTGTGCTTGTGTTCTGCGTAGAGAATCTCTTGAAGCTCCTCCAGCTTTTCGTTCAGCTTCAGGATCTCTTCAACAGATTCATCTTTATCCGAGCCATCTTTATCCCGCGGATCCCATTCTCCCAGCTTCACCTTACTTTTCGGTGTGACCAGATATTTTTCCATGAATAACCTTTCCGTTGATTAAGCGAGCATACAGGAATCATATCATATCCTAGCCATGTCATTCGTCATCTTTGTAAGCTCGGGGATGGATATTTAGGATAAAATAAATGACAGAAGACCGTCTTGTCACCCAACGGTTTGTAATTGGACGCGGATGCAGCGGATCAAACAAGATGAAAATGTGGAAACAAATCCTTTGTCGTTGCTTATGCTGATGTGTTTGTATTGGTAGAATGTTGAGGCTGTCGATGAAACCCGCCAAATTACCCGTTACTTATACCCAGGTTGCTGCCGACCACTGGTCTGCGATCGATAGCGAGATTATCGTTGAAACGCCGGTCTCGCTGACCGTCAATGGGGAGGTCTGGCTGACCTTCATGTGCACGCCCGTCGATCTCGAAGCCCTGGCTGTAGGCTTCTTATTTAACGAAGGCGTTATCGAATCCATAGATGAAGTTGCCTCGGTGCGCCTGTGCGCTAACGGCGACAATGTGGATGTCTGGCTGCAGCACAGCGCAGAAAAACCTGACAACTGGCGTCGTACCTCCGGCTGTACGGGCGGTTTCACCTCCGTACAAGAAGAGGCCAAAGCCTACCCGAAGCCTAACGGAACCGTGCTCGAGGCCAGCTCAGTCGGTGAGCTAACCGCCCAGCTCTTTGATTTCCAGCCGCTTTACCGTGATGCTGGAGGCGTCCATACCTCCGGGCTCAGCGATGGACAGACCATCATAATAGCCGCAGAGGATATCGGGCGGCACAACACGCTCGATAAGCTTGCCGGTAAGTGTCTGATCGAGCATATAGAGCTGAAACGAAAGGTAATCCTGACTACCGGGCGCATCAGCTCGGAAATGCTACAGAAAGCCTCCCGTATGGGAGCGGCGGTTCTCATCTCACGCACCTCCCCAAGCTCGCTTGCACTTGAGAGCGCGAACCGTCAGGGTATAACTGTGATCGGCTACGCTCGACGCAACCGCTTCAATATCTACACCCACCCTGAAAGGATCGTCCTGGAAAAGGTCAAGAAACGCCTACCCAATCCCATCACCGACCAAGCCGAGTAAAATGGAATGACAAATTCAAAAATAAAATACCGTCCCGTTGATCCCGCTGTGGCGAGTCTGGTTGCCAGGCACGACAACCAACCAGAAGCCATCATTGAGATCTTGACTGAGCTTCAGGCCGATCACGGCTCGCTCACCCGAGAAGCTATTCTGGATGTATCTCGTTTGCTGAAGATCCCGGCCGAGAAAGCATTTGGAGTGGCTTCTTTTTATTCCATGCTGCGCATCTCCGATGAGGAGACACCCCCGCCCAGCAAAAGGACGATTCACGTCTGCGATGGCCCGGTATGCTGGCTGCACGGCGCTGCCCGTTTGCACAAAGCCATTCAGACCGCTTGCCTGGCCGCCGAGGGTACGGGTACCAACGGGGGTAATCGACCTGATGTATGGTCTGTCGAGCGATCGAGCTGCCTGGGTTTGTGCGACCGCGCCCCAGCTGCCCTGTTAGACATGCAGCAAGCGGGGCCATTAACCCCCACAGATGCAGAGCGATTCCTCACTGGTTACCTCGCCATACCGCCAGATTACTCAAATCCGCGTCCTGGAGAGCTGCGTGTTATGATGGCGAATGCCGGAGTGGTCAATCCCGACTCGATCGATTCGGCGCTCGAGCATGGAGCTTACCAGGGTCTCACCCGTGCACTGGCGATGGAGCCTGGCACAGTGTTGGAGACAGTCGAAGCCTCCGGTCTGACCGGACGAGGTGGAGCAGGTTTCCCGGTGGGTCGCAAATGGCGGTTCGTAGTCCAGGCGCAACGCACGCCGAAATATATCATCTGCAACGCGGATGAATCTGAGCCGCTTATTTTCAAAGATCGCGTCTTGATGGATACAGATCCGCACCTGATTCTGGAAGGCATGGCGATCGCTGGCTATGCCTGCGGCGCCAATGAAGCCTTTATCTACATACGCGGCGAATATGTCAGCCAGGCAGATCGCCTGGAGCGCGCCATTCGCCAGGCAGAAGAGCGCTATTGGCTGGGCGAACATATCCAGGACAGCACGTTCTCTTTCCATATCCACGTCCATCGCGGCGCAGGAGCCTATATCTGCGGCGAGGAGACCGCCCTGATCGAGTCGCTGGAGGGCAAGCGAGGCGAACCCCGGGTACGCCCTCCGTACCCGCCATCATACGGCTATAAGGGTCTGCCCACGGTGGTCAACAACGTCGAATCCTATTCCTCCGTACCTTCAATCCTACGAAACGGAGCTGAATGGTACCGCTCCTTGAGCAACTACACCACGCCCGGGACAAAGATGTATATGCTCCTGGGGCATGTCAACCAGCCAGGTCTGTTCGAGGCGCCCTTTGGACTGACCTTGCGCCAGGTCATCGAGGAATACGGCGGTGGTATGCGATCTGGCAGCCGCTTCCATTTAGCTTTGACCGGCGGTGCGGCTGGGACGATTGTCTCGTCCGAACAGCTCGATACGCCAATCGACTACGCCTCGGGGGCGCGTGGGATTTCACTGGGAGCAGGCGCCTTCCTTGTATGCGATCAGAGCGTCTCACCGGTTGACCTTCTCAGGGAGCTGCTGCACTTTTTTGCCATAGAATCTTGCGGGAAATGCACCCCTTGTCGGATAGGTACTCGCCAAACGCTCCACATCCTGGAAGACCTTTCTGCACACAAGGGCAAACACGGTGATGTAGACCGCCTGCACCAGCTGGCCGATGTTCTCCAAAACGCTTCATTTTGCGGACTTGGACAGGCTGTTCCCATCCCGATGCGTTCAGCCCTGGCGAACTTCAAGGACGATTTTCTGGCAGGTGAAGTCTCCCCTTCATCCTAACCGCTGCTGATACAGGATAGAGGCTTTTTACATGACAATAAAACTCACCATCAACGAACAAAATATCGAAGCCCAGGCAGGGCAGACCATCCTCGAAGCGGCCAGCGCCCATAATATCACCATCCCGACCTTGTGCTACCATAAAGATCTCTCGCCGGTTGGCTCCTGCCGCCTGTGCGTCGTGGAGGTGGAGAAGTGGCGCGGCCAGGTATCAGCCTGTAACACCCAGGTTAGCGATGGCATGGTGGTGCGCACCGAGACTCCGGCTGTAATCCAATCTCGCCGGCTGGTGCTCGAGCTGCTGCTTGAGAATTACCGCGATACAGGCTACGCAGCCCTGGACCAGCACCCAAACGAGCTGCTGCGTTGGATGCGCCAGTACGACATCCCGACGTCGGCGATCCACTCCGAGGGACTGCGCTATGCGGTGGACAGCGATCCCAATCCCTTTGTGTGGGTGGACCTGAACAAATGTATCCTGTGTACTCGCTGTGTGCGCGCTTGCGCAGAAGTGCAGGGACGCTTTGTGTGGGGCGTGGGAGAACGCGCCAACGAGGCTCGCATCATCGCCGGAGAAGATACCACCATGCTGGAAGCCCGCTGTGAATCCTGTGGCGCCTGCGTGGCATATTGTCCGACCGGGGCGCTGGATAATAAAATGTCGGTTGGGCTGGGTGCTCCGGATAAGGTCGTTACCACGACCTGCACATATTGCGGTGTGGGCTGCAGCTTTGACCTGAACGTCAAAGATGGGCGCATTATCCGCGTTACATCCAACCCACATGCCCCGGTCAACGGAATGCACCTGTGTGTTAAAGGGCGCTACGGCTACGATTTTATCCACCACCCCGATCGCCTGACAAATCCGCGCGTGCGGCGCTATTTGCTGGAGGGGAAGCCAAAACCTAAAGCGGAGAACCTGGCCAGCTATAATAACGATCCCGCCTGGGATTGGGTGGATGTCGATTGGGATACTGCCCTGGGTATTTCCGCTGCGCGCTTGCTCCACAACCGCGATACCTTTGGACCAAACAGCGTAGGCGTGCTCACCTCGGCCAAATGCCTGAACGAAGAAAATTACCTGATGAACAAGTTCGCCCGTCAGGTGATCAGGACGAACAACATAGACCATTGCGCCCGTCTCTGACACTCCAGCACCGTGGCCGGTCTGGCCACCTCCTTTGGCTCAGGCGCCATGTCCAATTCGATGGATGATGTAGCCGGTCAGGCAAAGGCGATCCTGATCATTGGCTCCAACACCACGGAGCAGCACCCTGTTTTCGGCAGTATGATCCGCCAGGCTGTGCTCAAGCGCGGCGCTAAGCTGGTAGTCGCCGATCCACGCGGAATCGATATTACCGAGTTTGCTACCCTGCACATCCGCCAGAAGCCTGGCACAGATGTGCCTTTAATCAACGGTTTGATGAACATCATCCTGGAGAAGGGCTGGGAAGACATGCCGTTCATCGAGCAGCGCACAGAAGGATACGACGAGTTCAAACAGCTGATCGACACGTACACCCCGGATAGGGTCTCGCAGATCACCGGCATCCCGGTGGACGTACTTTACCAGGCAGCCGAAATCCTGGCCCTCAATAAACCGATGGCGGTTATCTGGGCCATGGGAATCACCCAGCACATTGTGGGTGTGCGCAACGTGATGGACCTGGCTAACCTGCAGATGCTGCTGGGCAATATGGGCGTTCCCGGTGGGGGTGTGAACCCTCTACGCGGCCAGAACAACGTCCAGGGCGCCTGCGACATGGGCGGTTTGCCAAATGTATACCCCGGCTACCAAACTGTGGTGCTGGAAGCCGCCCGCCAGAAGTTCGAGGCCGCCTGGGGAACCCCGTTGTCGGATAAGATCGGACTGACGGTAACCGAGATGATTCCTCAGATCATGGAAGGCAAGATCCATGCCCTGTATATACTGGGTGAAGATCCGATCATGAGCGATCCAGACAGCCACCACATCCGGCGCTGCCTTTCGGCTTGTGATTTCTTGCTGCTGCAGGAGATTTTCCCATCTGAGACGTCACCATACGCAGACGTGCTCCTACCGGGCGTCAGCTTTGCTGAAAAGACCGGCACGTTCACGAACACCGAGCGCCGCATTCAGATGGTGCGTAAAGCCGTCGAACCGCCGGGTGAAGCCCGGCTCGACTGGCAGATCACCAGCGCTCTGGCGCAGCGCATCCTGGATGCACCCGGCAACAAGCCTGACCCGGCGCCATTTGCGGGATGGACCTACGAGAACACCGCCGAGATCATGCAGGAGGTTGCGGCGCTCACCCCCAGCTACGCAGGCGTCAGCCATGACCGCCTGGAAGCCGGCGAACGCCTGCAGTGGCCGGTGAAAAGCCTGGATCACCCTGGTACGCCTATCCTGCACATTGGGCAGTTCGCCCGCGGGGCGGGAAAGTTCAGCGCCATCGAGCACGTTCCACCCGCCGAGCTTCCCGATGACGAGTATCCCATGCTGCTCAGCACTGGTCGAGTCCTCTATCACTGGCACGGCGGTGAGATGACCCGCCGCGCCGATGGGCTGATGCAGGTCTATGGGGAGCCGTTAATCGAGGTGAATCCGGAAGATGCCTCCCGGCTGGGAATAGTAAATGATGATCAGCACGTGCGCATCACGTCGAGGCGCGGGAGCATTTCCGCCCTGGCATGGACTACCGAGCGCGTCCCGCCTGGCATCGTCTATGCAAATTTCCACTTTCCCGAGGCTTCTGCCAATGATCTGACCATCGCGGCCCTGGACCCGGTGGCGAAGATACCCGAGTATAAAATATGCGCGGTTAAAGTGGAGCTGGTAGAACGAGAGAAAATCCCTGTATAACTCCAGGTTGGCGGCGCCGATCATCGCCGACCGCTTGCCTTGGCAATAAAATTCGGAGAGGAGAATGCCATGAATATCAGTCCGGCCAAGCTCATCGTCCTGCTGTTGCTCGGTTTAGCGGCATGCGTCTCGATCGGTGCATTCGTTTACCTGGTCCTGGGACCTTCCCTGGGCATCGGTACCCAGCCGGATACTGGTGGGGCAGTCTTTACCCAGGCAGCCTTGACCCTGGAAGTGCAGCTTACCCAGAACTCTGCGAATGCAACTGAGATCGCCGGCAAAGTGACGCCTACCTTTACTCCGACTCTCACACCTGCCCTGCTGACAGACACGCCGCGTCCCACAAACACGCCGCTGTCCATCGCCAGCAGCACGCCGATCTTCACACCCACCCCTATCGCGACCGCCATCCGCTCGCCCACGCTAGACACTGGCGGCGGCTCTGGGGTGATCATCAGCACGCCAGGTGTAGACTGCAATCGAGCCAGGTTTGTGGATGACGTCAACTTCCCGGATGGGACCAAGGTCAACCCTGGTGAAAGCTTTACCAAGAAATGGCTGCTGCAGAATTCTGGCACCTGCACCTGGACCGGCGGTTATACCTTTATGCATATCGACGGTGACCAAATGAGCGCTCCCAACCGGGTGCCGCTGGGGGCTGAAGTCAAACCGGGAGACCAGGTGGAAGTAGCCGTCCCCTTCATTGCCCCCACAATCTCAGGCGCATTTGAGAGCTACTGGAAGCTCAGTGACGCCTCCGGCAATTTGTTCGGCGTGGGCTCCGAAGGCAAGAACTCGATCTGGGTCAGGATCGAAGTGAAAGAAGTCGACAGCGGCATGGTCTTTGACTTTGTCAGTAGCGCTTGCGCCGCTCGCTGGGAGACAGCCTCGGGCAGGCTGGATTGCCCGGGTGAAGATGGGGACGAGACGGGATTTGTCTTTGCCACCAGCAGCCCAAGGCTCGAACACCGCAACGAAGACGAGCCGGCCCTGATCACCCACCCTGAGATGAAAGATGGTGGCTTCATCGCTGGCTATTACCCGCCCATCCAGATCAAAAAGGGAGACGTGTTCCGGGCCGATATCGGCTGCGCGGCGGATAGCGACAAGTGCAATGTGTTATTCCAGCTCAACTACCGCGTGGTGGGTGGGTCGATTAAAAAGCTTGGCGAATGGCAGGAAGTATACGACGGGTATATCTCCAGCATTTTGTTGGATCTTTCCGACCTGTCTGGCGATACGGTTGAGTTCATCCTGACCGTAGATTCCAATGGCTCTGCGAACGATGATAATGCTTTCTGGTTGGTGCCTCAAATCGAGCGTGATTGATTCAAAGAAACGTGGTGCTGATGGGAGAGAATTTGCTCATCAGCACCGATCCTTTTACCAGTTGTAGGAGTCTATGTGCGGAATATTTGGAATAGTATGTGAGCGAGAACAGCCGCTCGGCGTGGTATTAACTGAAGCCGGGCGGCGCTTATCTTATCGCGGCTACGACTCTGTAGGCTGCGCCACCCTGTCAGATGGCAGGGCTATCGACCTACGTAAAGACGTGGGTAAGGTGGATGATGTCGCTGCCCGGTTGGATTTCGCTGCCATGTCTGGGACGCGAGGTATTGTACAGTTGCGTTGGGCGACTTTTGGCTATCCTTCCACCGAGAACGCCCAACCCCACCTGGACTCTGATGGAGACCTGGTCGGCGCGCATAATGGCAACGTGGTCAATAATGTGGAGCTGCGCCAGCAGTTTATCGCTGAAGGGATGGTGGTGCGCTCTACCAACGATGGAGAATCCTGCGTACATGCGGTCGAGCGCTACATCAACCAGGGGTATGACTTTATCGAGGCCATTCGGCACGCTTACCAGGACTTGGAAGGCGACTATGCTTTCGTCATCGGGCGAATAGGCGAGGAGCGCCTGTATGCGATCAAGAAAGGCTCCGGCCTGGTCGCAGGCATCGGTCCAGACTTCACGTGTGTCTCTTCCGATCTGCCGTCGATCCTGCCGCTCACCCGCCAGGTGATCCGCGTCAGCGATGGTGAGATTGTCACCCTGACCGCCAATAGTATCGATCTCTACCGGGTATCCGACGGCGAGAAGATCGATCGACCGGTGGAAACCATCACCCAGAATATCGAAGCGGTCCAAAAAGGCGGCTATCCGCACTTCATGCTGAAGGAAATCCACGAACAGCCCACTGTCGCCCGGGAGATGTTGCACCTGCTGGAGCGTTCCAAGGATGTAGAACACGTAATCCAGCGCATGGCCTCCGCCCGCCATCTCTACCTGGTCGGCTGCGGCACCAGCTCGCACGCTTGCCTGCTCGGGGCGGTCGCCTTGGCGCAGATTGCCGGGCGCTCGGCAATCCCTGTGCTGGCGCCTCAGTTCATCCCTCAATATGGCCCTACCCTGACCGATAAAGATGTGGGGCTGTTTGTCAGCCAGTCCGGTGAAACCAAAGACGTGCTCAATGCCATCCAGGTCGCTCAAGAGCGCCAGGCCGGGATCCTCAGCCTGGTGAACGTGATCGGTTCGACCCTGACCCAGGAGAGCGAACGCTATGTCCCTCTGGCTTGCGGATATGAGATCAGCGTGCCCGCCACGAAGACCTATACCAACCAGGTGCTGGCGATGATATACCTGGCGATGCGCATGGGCAGGCGCTCTCCCGAATCCCTTGCGGCTGTGCCAGACCTCATCGAGCGCACCTTGCAGCAGGTCGAGCCGGAAGCTGCAGCGATCGCCCCGCATATCTCCGCCTGGGACGACCTATATTGCGTCGGCTACGGCTACACCTATCCGGTAGCGATGGAGGGTGCTCTCAAGCTGAAAGAGATCACCTATGCGCACTGCGAGGGCATGCTCTCAACCGAGTTCAAGCATGGACCGCTCTCCGCCGTACGCGATGATTATCCGGTCATCTTCGTGGTTGGACCGGGCGATGTGCCCCTGATCATCAGCGGGATCAACGAAGTCACATGCCGCAGCGGGCGCGCCATTGCCATCGGTCAAGAAGACCCCCGCCTGCGCGCCAATGCCCACGACCTGATCCTGCTCCCGGAGAGTGAGCCGCACATCAACGCTCTGTTAGCCGGGCTTCCTCTACAGCTGCTCTCATATCAGATCAGTACCACGCGCGGCATCGATCCAGATTTCCCGCGCAATTTGAGCAAGACTCTCACAGTCGATTGAAACCCGCCTATGAAACCTGCCTCGACGCTCCATAATCCCCATCTGCAGGGCGACGCCTTTTTTTGGCAGGCTGGCCCCGTAGGTGTACTCTTAATACATGGCTTCACCGCCACAACTGCCGAAGTGCGTATGCTGGGCGCCATCCTGCACCAACACGGCTATACCATTTCCGGACCATTGCTGCCGGGACACAATACCCACCCGGATGACCTGAACCGCGTGCGCTGGCAAGATTGGGTGCAGGAGGTCGAGTCCGCCTACCAGCACTTGAAATCCACCTGCGACAGGGTATTCGTCGGGGGGGAATCGACCGGCGGGCTGCTGGCGCTGTATCTTGCCATCCAACACCCCGAAGCGGCAGGCATACTGGCCTATGCCCCGGCGCTGCGACTGGCATTATCACGCTTTGATCATTTCCGCATGCATCTGCTGGCGCCCTTCATAAGCAGCGTCCCTAAAGAGAGCCTGGATGCTGAGGCAAACTGGCAGGGATATCCGGTCAACCCGCTGAAGGGTGCCGTCCAACTGATTAAGCTGCAGAACGTGGTTGCTCCCCGGCTGGGGGAGATCAAGCAGCCCCTGCTGGTCATGCAGGGTAGGCTGGATACCACCGTGCATCCATCAGTCCCGGAGCAGATCGCCAGTCATGTATCGTCCTCGATCGTCGAAATCCATTGGATGGAAAATTCTTCTCATGTGGTGATCATCGACCAGGAGATCGAGCAAGCCGCCCAAATCACCGAGCGGTTTATCGAACGCGCCCTGGCTGAAGCCAGTTAAGAGAAATTGCACGAGCTGCCATGCCAAGATACATCGCCGCAGTCGATCAAGGCACCACCAGCACTCGCTGCATATTATTCGACCACAGCGGGCGCATTGCCGCGGTCTCGCAAAAAGAGCACCAGCAGATCTATCCGCAGCCCGGTTGGGTCGAGCACGATCCGCTGGAGATCTGGCAGCGCACACAGGAAGTCTGCCGCCAGGCAGTAGCAAACGCAGGCGCCAGGAAGGGCGATATCGCGGCAGTTGGGATCACCAACCAGCGTGAGACCACTCTGGTTTGGGACCGCCGCACCGGAAAGCCCTACTACAACGCCATCGTCTGGCAGGATACCCGCACCAAGTCGATCTGCGACAAGCTGGCGCTTGACGGTGGGATGGACCGCTTCCGGGGCAAGGTAGGCCTGCCGGTCTCAACGTATTTCTCCGGTCCGAAGATCCGGTGGATTCTGGATAACGTCCCCGAAGCCCGCAATGCTGCGCTGAGTGGCGATGCTGTATTTGGTAATATCGACACCTGGGAGGTCTGGTGGCTGACGGGTGGTCCGCATGGCGGCGCGCATGTCACCGACGTAACCAACGCCAGCCGCACGATGCTGATGAACCTGGAGACTCTGGATTGGGATGATGAAATCCTGGCGATCCTGGGTATCCCACGTAGCTTGCTGCCGCGCATCGTACCATCCAGCGATCCTCAAGCATGGTGGGCGACAGTTGCGGATGGACCCTTTGGCGAATCCATTCCCGTGTGCGGTGATTTAGGCGACCAGCAAGCCGCGCTGGTCGGTCAGACCTGTTTCAGCCCGGGTGAAGCGAAAAACACCTACGGCACCGGCTGTTTCATGCTGCTCAATACCGGCAGCGAGATCGTCCATTCCAGTAGCGGCTTGCTCACCACCCTGGCCTATAAGCTCGGCGAGTTGCCGGCAATCTATGCTCTGGAAGGCTCGATCGCCATCACCGGGGCAGTGGTGCAGTGGTTGCGTGATAACCTGGGTTTGATCCAGCAGTCTGGCGATATTGAGTTATTGGCACGCAGCGTGGAAGATAACGGTGGCATTTATTTCGTCCCGGCTTTCTCCGGGCTCTTCGCCCCGCACTGGCGCTCAGATGCCCGCGGTGTCATCGTAGGCCTTACTCGCTATATCAACAAGGGGCATATCGCCCGTGCGGCTCTGGAAGCTACCGCCTACCAGACCAGAGAAGTGCTGGATGCTATGGAGAGGGATTCGGGCGTCCAGCTCAAGATCTTGAAGGTGGACGGCGGCATGGTGGTCAATAACTTGCTCATGCAGTTCCAGGCCGATATCCTGGGTGTGCCCGTGGTCAGGCCGGTCGTGGCTGAGACAACCGCCCTCGGGGCAGCCTATGCAGCTGGTCTGGCAGTTGGCTTCTGGAAAAATACCGATGACCTGCACCTGAACTGGCAGGTAGACCGGACCTGGCAGCCGAAGATGTCCCCCGACCAGCGCCAGAGCCTGTACCGGCGTTGGTTGAAAGCCGTTGACCGTACGCTGGATTGGGTCGAGTAGGCAGCTCACATGCGGCGCATCAATACCGAGATCCTGGTGATCGGCGGCGGCGCAACGGGCGCTGGTGTCCTGCGCGACCTGGCGATGCGTGGCTTCAAAACCCTCCTGGTCGAGAAGAACGATCTGTCCCATGGAACCACCGGGCGCTACCATGGGCTGCTGCATTCGGGCGGGCGCTATGCGGTCAATGACCCCCAGGCAGCCAGGGAGTGCATCGAAGAGAACCGCATCTTGCGCCGTATCATGCCCCACTGCATCGAGGATACCGGCGGGTTCTTCGTCATCACCCCCTGGGATGACCTTGCTTACGCCCCGCGCTTCGTCGAGGGATGCCGACAGGCAGGCATCCCGGTGGAAGAAGTGCCCATATCTGAGATGCTGCGCCAGGAACCTCTGCTCAACCCGCGTATCAGCCAGTGCTTTCGCGTGCCGGATGGCTCTGCCGACTCGTTCCTGGGCACAGATGCCAATACGGAGTCCGCCAGCCAGCACGGCGCTCAGGTGCTCACCTACCACCAGGTGCGCCGCCTGCTGGTCGATAAAGAGACCGCGCCTCCGGGCGAGCCGCGCCACGTTGTAGGTGCGATCTGCTACGACCGGGTGCACGACGAAGAGATTGCCATCGACGCCGACCTGGTAGTGAACGCATCCGGAGCCTGGGCGGGTCTGATCGCCGGCACGGTGGGCATCAAAGTCCATATTATCCCCGGTAAAGGCACCATGCTGGCTATGAACCACCGCATCCTCAACACGGTCGTCAATCGCTGTAAGATGCCGTCCGATGGCGATATCCTGGTACCCATCCATACGGTAACTGTGATCGGCACGACGGATGTCAAAGTGGCCGATCCCGATCACTTCCCTATCGAGCCGTGGGAGGTGCATCTGTGCCTGGAGGAAGGCGATAAGCTCGTCCCCGGCTTCAAAGACATGCGTATGCTGCGCGCCTGGGCTGGCGTACGCCCGCTGTACCAGGAGACCGAGGTCGCCGATACGCGCGATGTCACGCGTGCTTTCGTGCTGCTGGATCACGCCGTCCGCGATGGCGTTGACGGTCTGGTCACCATTACCAGCGGAAAATGGACCACCTACCGTAAGATGGCGGAAGTGACTGCCGATCTGGTGTGCCGCAAGCTGGGCGTACAACTTCCCTGCCGCACTCACCTGGAGGTCCTGCCAGGGGCGGATGGGCACGGCTCCCTTCCGGGTGGCTACTATTACTTGGGCGGTCGCCTGGCGCATATCGAAAAAAGGGCTGCCTACGGCGACCTGATCTGCGAGTGTGAGCTGGCAACCCGCCAGGATGTCGAGAGGGCTATCCTATCCGGTCAAACCTGGTCCCTGGACGATATCCGCCGGGATGTCCGCCTGGGGATGGGTCCCTGCCAGGGCGGTTTCTGCACCTTCCGCGCTGTTGGACTGATCCACGAGCTGGCTGCGCAGGGAAAAACAACCATGCTCGCCAGTCTGCAAGCAGAGCCGCAGGCGCTGGTCGAGCAAACGGACCTCGCCCTGCGAGATTTTCTACAGGAGCGCTGGAAAGGGCTGCTGCCGGTATTATGGGGGCAGCAGCTTCGCCAGGAGCGCCTGGATGAGCTGATCTACCAGAGTGTGCTGAACGTCGATCACCTCCCCGGACCGTCCACGGGCAGGCTAAGCCCCGAACTCTACGCCCCATCCAGCACCCCCGTTCCAAGGACCCAGGACCAGACTCCTATTTCCTCCACACCTCGCTCGACCGGATTCGCCGGCAGGCCAGATCTGGACCTGCTGGTGATCGGCGGAGGCCTGGCGGGCCTTTTCGCTGCCTGGCAGGCAGCCGCCGTAGGGCAGCGCGTCAAGCTGGTGACGAAAGGCTGGGGAGCGGATTATTGGAGCGCCGGCACGATCGACGTGCTTGGTTATTACCCGCTGGATGCATCTGAGTCTATCCTCGATCCATCTGCGGCCCTGCGCCGGCTGATCGCTGAACACCCCGGACACCCCTATGCCATTGTCGGGATGGAGAGAATCAGTGCTGCACTCGGAGCCATGCAGGATATCTCCCAGCAGCTCGGGTATCCGTTGCACGGCTCGCTGGAATCGAACTGGCTACTGCCCAGCGCCTTGGGAGCTGCCCGCCCGACCTGCCTGGCGCCGCAGACCATGATCGCCGGCGACTTGCGCCAGAGCGGGGAGATGCTGCTGGTCGGCTTCCGGCGCTTCCCGGATTTTTACCCTTCCCTCGCGGCAGGCAACCTGTCGCTGCAGGGCATACCGGCGCGTGGGGTGAGCCTCGATCTCCCCGCGTTAGACGGTCGCAGGTTTGTCACCGCACGTGTGCTGGCTGAGATGTGCGCCTCACCCACTTTCATCGGCGCGATCGCGGCTGCACTGCGCCCATTCCTGGATGGAGCAGCCCGGGTGGGATTTCCGGCTGTTCTAGGATTCGAAAATGCAGTCCAGGTGCAGGCGCGCCTTCAGGAGACGCTCGGTGTGCCGGTATTCGAGATCCCCACGCTTCCGCCGTCTATCCCTGGCATGCGCCTGCACCGCCTGCTATTACGCATCATCCGGGAAGCTGGGGGGCGCGTTTACGAGGGGATGCAGGCCCTCCACGCCGAACACGACGGAGTGCGCATTCTGCAGGTATTCACCGAAGCAGCTGCCCGGCAAAAGGCGCATCGCGCCAGGAATTTCCTGCTCGCCACTGGCGGCTTATTGGGCGGCGGTCTTTACTCAGATTACACCGGTAAAGTCACTGAGACGGTATTCGGCCTGCCCTTGCAGGACACACCCGAACGCACGGCCTGGTTCGAGAGTGCCTTCCTTGCCCCGCAAGGCCATCCGGTCTATCGCCTCGGCCTGAGCACAGACGAGAGACTGCGCCCGGTAGCAGGTAGCGGTAATCCAGTCTTCGCCAATCTCTTCGCCGCGGGAGCCAGCCTGGGTGGCTGCGATCCAGTCCGCGAGCGCTCCCTGGAGGGACTGGCACTGGCAACCGCTTACCATGCCGCTCGCTCGGTGTTGGAGTTCGATTGAGGCGTTATGCTCACTCCAACCTCCCCTTCCGAGAACGACACCAATCTTCCGCGGCTGCACCGACCGGTTGAATTAACTCTCGATCAGTGCATCAAGTGCAACATCTGCACGACTGCCTGTCCGGTATCAGCTGTGACCGACTTGTTCCCGGGTCCGAAGTACGAAGCCCCGCAGGCCGGTCGCTACCGCCGTCCTGGGCAGCCGACACCCGATAAGAGCGTGGATTACTGCTCCGGGTGCCGAGTGTGCAACATGATCTGCCCCACCGGCGTCAAGATCGCTGAGATGAACGCTCGC
>CAZGIX010000021.1:0-36024 GCA_964525785.1 uncultured Anaerolineaceae bacterium | reverse complement strand
ATATCTAATCCTAATCCAGAATCTTAGTGATCACGCCAGCGCCGACGGTCAGGCCGCCTTCACGGATGGCGAACTTCGAGCCCTGCTCCAATGCCACCGGCACGATCAAGTCCACTTCCAGGTTCACGTTGTCTCCGGGCATCACCATCTCTACCCCTTCCGGCAGCTTGATATTGCCCGTCACGTCCATCGTCCGAATGTAGAACTGCGGCCGGTACCCGCTGAAGAATGCCTTGTGCCGGCCCCCTTCTTCCCGCCTCAGCACGTACACCTCGCTCATGAACCTCTTGTGCGGTGTGATGCTCTTCGGTATCGCCACCACCATCCCGCGCTCCACATCTTCCCGGTCGATGCCTCTCAGCAGCAGCCCGCAGTTGTCTCCAGCCATGCCCATATCCAGTGACTTGTGGAACATCTCCACTCCCGTCACCACCGACGGCATGCTCTTGTCCCTCAACCCCACGATCTCCACCGCATCCCCGACCTTGATCTTGCCACGGTCCACACGCCCCGTCACCACCGTCCCGCGGCCCTTGATCGAGAACACGTCCTCGATCGGCATCATGAACGGCCGGTCCACATCCCGCACCGGCTCCGGTATGTACTCATCCACCACCCGCAGCAGCTCCTTCACGCTCGCATACTCCGGCGCATTCGGGTCTGTGCTCGTGCTCTCCAACGCCGCCAGCGCACTCCCCCTCACGATCGGCGTCGCATCCCCAGGAAATTTCTCCTCCGTCAGCAGCTCCCGCAGCTCCAGCTCCACCAGCTCCAGCAGCTCCGGGTCATCCATCATGTCTACCTTGTTCAGGTACACCACGATCGCAGGCACTTCCACCTGCCGCGCCAGCAGCACGTGCTCCCGCGTCTGCGGCATCGCTCCCTCCGGCGCCGCCACCACCAGGATCGCCCCGTCTACCTGCGCCGCTCCCGTGATCATGTTCTTGATGTAGTCCCGGTGCCCTGGCATGTCCACGTGCGCATAGTGCCGCTTCGCCGTCTCGTACTCCACGTGCGCTATGTTGATCGTGATCCCGCGCTGCTTCTCCTCCGGCGCATTGTCGATCGAGTCAAACGACCGGTATTCCCCATACCCCAGCATCTGGCTGTATTTCGTGATCGCCGCCGTCAAGGTCGTCTTCCCGTGGTCGATGTGCCCCATCGTCCCTACATTCATGTGCGGCTTCGTGCGCTCAAATTTCTGCTTGCCCATAAGTGCTCTCCTTCACTCAATTATGTTCAGGAAAATTCTTATTTCGGTTGGCGACTGATCAGGCGCCAATAATCGCTCTGGCCACATTCTCTGCGACGCGAGCATAATGATCGAATTCCATGGTGAACACCCCACGTCCCTGGGTTGCTGAACGCAGATCCGTAGCGTAGCCGAACATCTCTGCCAGCGGGACCTGGGCGCGCACCGCCTGGGCGTTTCCTGGGCGTGGTTCCATACCCAGGATATCGCCGCGCTGGGCATTGAGCTGCCCGATGATCTCACCCAAAAACTCCTCCGGTGCGATCACTTCCACTTTCATGATCGGTTCCTGGAGTACTGGAGCGCCCTTCTGGACACCTTCTTTGAAAGCCATCGAGGCAGCCATCTTGAAAGCCATCTCGTTGGAATCAACCTCATGGTAGGAACCATCATACAGCTTGACATAGATATCCGTGACGGGGTAGCCAGCAATCACGCCGGCTTCAGCAGCCTCGCGCACACCTTTTTCCACTGCCGGGATATACTCTTTGGGGATTACCCCACCGATAACTTTATTTTCAAATATCACACCGCTGCCTTGCTCGCCCGGCTCCATCTCAAAGATCACATGCCCGTATTGGCCGCGGCCGCCCGATTGTTTTACATAGCGACATTCGGCTCGCTCAACTGGTAGTGTGATAGCTTCCCGGTAAGATACCTGCGGACGACCAACCCGCGCTTGCACGCGGAATTCCCTCAACATGCGGTCGACGATAACCTCCAGGTGCAGCTCTCCCATTCCGGAGATAATCGTCTGCCCGGTGTCCTCTTCGCTCCGCACCCGGAAGGTCGGGTCTTCTTCTGAGAGCTTTCGGAGGGCTTCACCCATCTTATCCTGGTCAGCAGTGGTCTTCGGTTCAATTGCCACAGAGATGACCGGTTCCGGAAAGGTGATATCCTCCAGGACAATGACGTTTGAGGCATCGCACAGCGTATCGCCGGTGAATGAATTTTTTAAACCCAGGACAGCCCCAATGTCACCAGCCAGTACCTCTGTAATATCCTCACGGTGATCAGCGTACATACGCAGCAGGCGGCCGACGCGCTCTCGCTCGTCTTTTACCGAGTTATACACCATAGTCCCCTGGGTCAGCTTGCCCGAATAAACCCGAATATATGCCAGTCGTCCGACATAGGGATCGGTGACAATTTTAAAGACCAGGGCGCTCAGGGGAGCGTCGTCACGGGGCGGTCTTTCTACGGTTTCATCCGTGCGGGGATTGATGCCCTGCACTGCCGGGATCTCCGCAGGCGAAGGCAGGTAATCAACAATCCCATCGAGAAGCGACTGCACGCCTTTATTGCGCAGTGAGCTGCCGCAAAATACCGGGGTAGCTTTACCAGCAATAACCTCACGGCGCAAGGCTGCCTTGAGCTCATCGACCGAGATCTCCTCCCCTTCCAGATATTTGAGGGTTAACTGATCATCGGTCTCTGCGATTTGCTCGACCATGCGCTCGCGGTACTCCGCCATCTGGTTGCGCAGGTCCACCGGAATCTCGGTTTCGCGTGGCTCTTTGCCCAGGTCGTCTTCCCAGATGATCGCCTTATTCTGGATCAGGTCGATAATGCCATTGAAAGACGATTCCACGCCAATTGGTCTCTGCACTGCCACCGGGTTTGCACCCAGGCGTTGGCGAATCATTTCCAGGGTGCGCTCGTAGGAAGCACCAACCCGATCCATCTTATTTACAAAACAAATTCGCGGTACGTTGTAGCGGTCAGCCTGTCGCCATACAGTCTCGCTCTGCGGCTCAACACCCTGAACAGCATCGAAAATGACCACACCGCCATCCAGCACGCGCAGAGAACGCTGGACCTCGGCAGTGAAATCTATATGACCTGGGGTGTCTATAATATTGATCTGATAGTCCTTCCACTCCGCAGAGACCGCTGCCGAGACAATGGTTATCCCGCGCTCGCGCTCCTGCTCCATCCAATCCGTGACGGTAGTGCCATCATCGACCGAACCCAGGCGGTACGTCTTGCCAGTATAGAACAAGATCCGCTCGGTAGTCGTCGTCTTACCGGCGTCGATGTGGGCAATAATCCCAATATTACGGTACCGCTCTAACGGATACTGGCGAGACATGGTGTTCAACACTTAGTAGATCGGGCAGTCAGAGAATATTTCAGTGACGCTATCTCAAAATCGGATCCCGACCAACCATTCCTTATAATCGATAATGCGAGAAGGCCCGGTTGGCTTCCGCCATTTTATGGGTCTCTTCACGTTTACGGATCGATGCGCCGGTATTGTTCGCCGCATCGAGCAGCTCGCCAGCCAGCTTTTCAGCAAATGACTTTCCGGAGCGAGCTCTAGCGGAGGCCAGGATCCAGCGTGTGGCCAGGGCAAAACGGCGATCAGGAGCGACCTCCATCGGCACCTGGTAAGTAGCACCTCCAACCCGGCGAGGCTTGACTTCCATGACCGGGGCAACATTCTTCATCGCCTGATCAAAAACCTCGATCGGACTACGTTTGGCTCGCTCCTCGATCATATCCATGGCCTCATAAAACTTATGGGCAGCCACGCTTTTCTTGCCATTGTGCATCAAGCGATTGATAAATGACTGCACCTGAGGGCTGCTGTAGCGCACGTCGGGGCGGATTTCGGATTTTTCGGGTTTGCTACGTCGAGACATTCGATCTCTCCAATATTTATTTCTTAGCGCCGGCATCCGCTTTCGGTCGCTTGGAACCATACTTGGAGCGACCCTGCCTGCGGGCATTGACTCCACCGGTATCCAGGGAACCGCGCACAATATGGTAGCGGACGCCAGGCAAGTCTTTCACACGCCCACCGCGCACCAGAACAACCGAGTGCTCCTGGAGTGTGTGCCCTTCACCCGGGATATATGCAGTGACCTCGATACCGTTACTCAGACGCACACGGGCGATCTTGCGCAAGGCTGAGTTCGGCTTTTTCGGGGTCATGGTGCGCACCACGGTACACACCCCACGTTTTTGTGGTGAGCCTTTATCCTGGCGAGTGCGATGCTGCTTCATCGAATTGAGCGTATACAGCAAAGCCGGCGCTTTGCTTTTGATTTTCTTTGATGAACGACCCTTACGGACCAATTGATTTATCGTGGGCACTATCGCCTCCAGAGTAAAAAAGACACTACAAATTATCTGTTTCTATCCATTAAGGGAGGCCATCAGCTTGCATGATGGCCTCGCCTTATATGCAATTCAAAATGCCCAGGCAGGGATCACTACCGATCAGCATGGCAACGAAGGATAATGTTACCATGCACTGATTACATCGTCAAGAACGATTCTGGGACAATATGACTAAAATTCTTCCCCCAGTCCTAGAAGACCAGTCGCCAGTTTGGGTGGTCGAGTCCTCTCCTCGTCTTTACCAAAGCGAATCACCTCTGCTGTATCAGTAACCGCTTCAACTGCCAGGCCCAGGCTCTGCAGCTCTTTCACAAGCACACGGAAGGATGCTGGGATGCTTGGCTCTTCGATAGGCTCGCCCTTGACGATCGCTTCGTAGGTTTTGACACGCCCTTGCACATCATCAGACTTTACCGTCAGCATCTCCTGAAGGGTATAGGCTGCCCCATAAGCCTCCAGCGCCCACACTTCCATCTCGCCAAATCGCTGACCACCGAACTGGGCTTTTCCACCCAGGGGCTGCTGCGATACCAGGGAATACGGTCCTGTGGAGCGAGCATGCACTTTATCCTCAACCAGGTGATGCAGCTTGAGCATGGTCATCACACCTACAGTGACCGGCTGGTCATAAGGATCGCCGCTTTTGCCATCGCGTAGGACTTGCTTCCCCAGGGTGGGTATGGGAGTACTGGTCTCGAGCATGACCTCTTCCGACTTAAGCCGTACTTCTTCATCGGGCAGGTCCCAGGCATCCACGCCATTCTCATGAATCCACATCCGCAAGCAGGTCATCACAGCATTTTGGTCCATCTCCTGCCGGGAGTAGTTCTTGCCAGATCCACTAAAGTACAGGATGCGATCCGGGTCAAACTCGTGATCGCGCAGCCACTCATGCAGTACCGAGCGGCGGGCGTAAAGCACATTTTCTTTCAGCTCATTAATATCGTACCCGAGATCGCCCAGCCAGTATTCCATATATAGCCGGCGCACCTCATCATCGTCCTGGAGGTAGGATGGATCAACATCCTGGTTCTGCACCCATTCCCAGGCCTTCTCAGCAGTTTCTTTCCAGGCCCGGTCGATCATCCAGGCCCTGGCCAGCTCAGCCTCAATCTCGAACTCGCTGGCGCCATCGAAGACAGGTGAGATCGCCCGGTATCCCAATCGGCTGGCAGCCCATCCCAGATGGGTCTCCAAAACCTGGCCGATATTCATACGTCCAGGTACACCTAGTGGATTGAGGATGATATCCACCGGGGTGCCATCCTCCAGGAACGGCATGTCCTCAGCGGGCACTACTTTAGAGACCACGCCTTTGTTGCCATGCCGACCTGCCATTTTGTCGCCTGCGGTGATCTTACGCCGCTGGGCAACCGAGACCCGCACCATCATGTCCACGCCCGCCGACAGGTCGGCGTTATCCTCACGCGTGAACACTTTTACATCGACAACTTTGCCGCGCTCACCGTGCGGCATGCGCAGCGAGGTGTCTTTGACATCCCGAGATTTCTCACCAAAGATCGCCCGCAGCAGGCGCTCTTCGGGGGTAAGCTCTTTTTCACCTTTGGGGGAGATCTTCCCAACCAGGATGTCATTGGGACCGACTTCCGCGCCTACGCGAATGATACCGTGATCGTCCAGGTCTTTGATGGCTTCTTCACCGACATTCGGGATATCGCGGGTGATCTCCTCGGGTCCCAGGCGGGTGTCACGCGACTCCACCTCATATTTTTCGATATGCACAGAGGTGAAAGCGTCCTCCTGCACCAGGCGTTCGGAGATGAGGATAGCATCCTCAAAGTTGCCGCCTTCCCAGGAGATAAAGGCCACGACCACATTCTGCCCGAGCGCCAGCAAACCGCCCTCCGTTGATGACGAGTCAGCGATGACATCACCTTTCTTGATCAGCTGTCCTTTCACAACCGCCGGACGCTGGTCAATACAGGTGCTCTGGTTCGAGCGCTGGTATTTCCTGAGCGGGTAAGTATGTGGTTTGCTTTCCCTGGTGCGGACCATAATCGAGCGCCCGGTGACCGATATCACTTCGCCGTCTTCCTCAGCGATAACCACCTGTCCCGAGTCAACAGCCGCGTCAAATTCCATGCCGGTAGAAACAAGCGGCACGTCCGGGCGCAGTAAGGGGACAGCCTGCGCCTGCATATTGGAGCCCATCAACGCCCGGTTGGCATCGTCGTGCTCCAGGAACGGAATCAATGCCGCACTGATTCCCACAATCTGGTGGGGAGCAACGTCCATGAAATCAATTTCGGTCGGTGCTGAGAAAATGAAGGACGAGTGATAGCGTGATGAAATACGCTGGCGGACGAATTCTGACTGATCACTCAGTGGGGTGTTTGCCTGGGCAATCTTGTAGCGATCTTCCTCATCCGCGCTCAGGTACTGCATCTCTTCCGTAACGAACGGGACTATCAGTATCTCAGCTACATCCAGCTTGCTTATCGCATCCATCATTTCACGGGTGACCCGGTCACTGCTGCGTCCGATCAACTCGCCTGTTTTTGGATCGGTTACATCCTCACGGAGCTGCCTGCCCTGCAGGCGGGGATCCGTAGTCGGTAGCGATTTACGCACCCGGCGGTATGGCGTCTCGATGAATCCATACTCATTGACGCGGGCAAAGGATGCCAGGCGCCCAATCAGGCCAATGTTCGGCCCTTCCGGCGTTTCAATCGGGCAGATGCGTCCGTAGTGGGAGTGGTGAACATCACGAACATCGAAGCCCGCACGCTCACGGCGCAGTCCACCCGGACCCAAAGCAGAGAGCGTACGTTTATGGCGCAGCTCTGCCAGCGGATTGGTCTGGTCCATAAATTGCGAGAGCTGGCTGGAGCCAAAGAATTCCCGCAGCGCAGCGACGACCGGGCGGATATTAATCAGGGTGATAGGTGAGAGCTGGTCCTGGTCACGGATGGACATGCGCTCTTTGATCACCCTCTCCATACGGCGCAAGCCAATCCGCAGCTTGTTCTGGATCAGCTCACCAACCGTCTTGGCACGGCGATTGCCGAGATGATCAATGTCATCCGGATTCTCGATGCTGTTGTTGATCATCACCATGCGGCGCACCAGGCGAACGATATCCCATTTGGTGACCGTCCGGTGGGTGATGTCCACCCGATCATGCAGGTCGAGCTTTTGGTTGAGCTTGTAGCGACCCACCCGCTCTAGATCATAATGGCGTTGGTCGAAGAGCTGCTCTTCCAGGAACTCACGGGCATTATCCAGCGTGGCAGGATCACCAGGGCGCATGCGTTTGAAGAATTCCAGGAGAGCGGCCTCAGCAACAGTCTGCCCGTGGGAGAGATCCCAATCCGGCTCCTGAGTAAAGGTGGTGGGGATGAACATGCGGTCGGGGTTATTGTCCACATCGGCGAACAGCTCGATCAGCTCTTCATCTGAGCCAGTCTGTACAGGCGAATCGGGCAGCCCATCATCCACCGCGGCCAAAGCTCGCAGGAATATGGTGATCGGAACTGTGCGCTTGCGGTTGAAACGCAGGGTAATGTAATCGCTCTTGCGAGTCTCGAATTCCATCCAGGCGCCCCGGTCTGGGATTAGCTTCGCCATCGCCAGTGGACGTCCGGTGGAGCGATCAAAGGGTGCTTCGAAATATACACCGGGGGAACGGATCAATTGCGAGACCACTACCCTTTCGGTGCCGTTAATAATAAAGGTGCCCTTCTCGGTCATTTCCGGGAAGTCACCCAGGAAAATATCCTGCTTCATCGGCTCCGCTACATCAGGTCCCGCCAGTAAAACTGAGACATACAGAGGACTGGCAAAGGTCAGGTCGCGCTCAACACATTCATCGATAGAATGCTTCGGCTCGCCAAACGAATAAGTCAATCCCCACTGCTGGGATTCCGCGGTCTGGCTGGGGAAATATAATTTCATCCCCTTGTTATATGACTCGATCGGTGAAAGCTCGTGGAATAAATCCGCCAGGCCTTCTCTCTTCAGACGTTCAAAAGATTCAAGCTGAACTTCGATCAAGTCAGGCAGGGGAAGCTTGACGTCAATCCGGGCGTACGATTTGTCAGGCAAGACAGATGCCATACACCTACTCCTGGTTCACTTGTGGGAAATATCCGGATATTGGACGAAAAGCGTAAAACGAGGAGCGGAAGGCACTTTTCGCCTTACGCTGCCTGTAGGCGTCTTACAGCTCCTGGGATAATTATGTTGAAGGTCGATTTTTATAACCTAACCTCGGCCCAATAGACGAAAAAACATTATATCAATTTTCTTTTCTCAGGTCAAGAAGCAATCTATAAGAAATTGATTAATATTCGATAAATTCATCAGCCTGGCCTCGGCTGGGAACATCTCCGCTGCATGATAATGTCTGTTAGAATCCCAGCATATGGATGTTGAAGCGCTGCCGGGAGGGCATAAATCTGGCTTTGTCGCTGTCATGGGCAAGCCCAATGTGGGGAAATCGACCCTGATCAACTCTCTGTTGGGACAGAAGGTGGCTGCTGTTTCGCCTCGACCGCAGACCACCCGCAAAAAACAGTTGGGGATCCTCACCAGCCCGGATGCGCAGATCATATTTGTGGATACCCCGGGCGTACACCAACCCCGTCACAAGCTCGGAGAGAACATGAACCGGCACGCGCTCGATGTTCTGGAAGAGTGCGACCTGATCCTGTTCATCGTGGATGTCAGCCAACCCCCGGATAATGAAGACCGGCTGCTTGCCGCTGAGATCCAGCGCATGAGTCGCCCAACCCCAACTCTGATGGCTCTGAACCAGGTCGACCGCCTCGAACCGGCCGCTTATGCCTCCAGAGCCGCAGCCTACCAGGAGCTGGCGCCGGGCGCTGCAAGCCTGGCGATCTCTGCGATCCGAGGGGACAATCTCGACCTGCTCATTCAGTGGATCCTGCAGAATTTGCCTGAAGGACCGGTATATTTCCCCGAGGGGCAAATTACTGATCTCTTCGAACGAGAGATAGCAGCGGACCTGATCCGTGAGGCCTGTCTGCGTCTGCTGCGCGATGAAGTACCGCATGGCATTGCTGTGCGCATTGACGAATTCACAGAGCGCGGAGAAAGCGGTGCTTACATAGAAGCTACGATCTTCGTCGAGCGCGAATCGCATAAAGGCATCCTCATCGGCCAGGGCGGCAGCATGTTGAAGCAAATCGGCACGTTCGCACGCCGTGAGATCGAGGCGATGAGCGAGCGCAAGATATACCTGCGCCTGCGCGTTAAAGTCCGCCCGAACTGGCGCAATGACGAAAATGTGCTGCGCTGGTTTGGTTATTGATCCCGGAGAATGCTATGTCTTACACCCTGGTTTGGATAGCCCTGATCGTCGCCATCCTGGATTGGTTCGCCGTAGCTGCTCAATCCAAGCGGTTGGAATACTTTGCCAAGCCAGGTGTGATGGTCGCCCTCCTCTTATGGATGTGGCAGATTGGGGCTTTCAGCGGTCCTTTGCTGTGGTTCGCCCTGGGTCTGGCTTTCTCAATGGCAGGGGATATATTCCTGATGCTGCCTCGCGAGCGCTTCATCGCCGGGCTGGTGTCTTTTCTGATCGCTCACCTGGCTTATATTGCCGGATTTAATCTCACCCCACCGCCCCTCAACTTACCGGTTGCCATCCTGGCAGTCATCGTCGGACTGACTTGGCTGCGCCTTTACCGGGCAATCGCCTCTGGGCTGGAAAGATCTGGACAGGCCAGTCTCAAGATCCCGGTGATGGTTTACAGTCTGGTCATCGGCGTGATGCTGCTGTCTGCACTGGCGACCCTGGCAGGCGAGACCTGGGAGCCCGGAGCGGCGCTTCTGGTGAGCGCGGGAGCCATGCTTTTCTTCATCTCCGACTCCGCGCTGGCCTGGAACAAATTTGTCAAACCCTTACGAAATGGGCGGTTGATAGTTATCGTCACGTATCACATTGGCCAGATTTTGATTGCCCTTGGAGCAGCCTCGCATTATGGATAAAAAATGCGTCAGCGCAGCTGTTGTGCGCCAACGCATCCTTTAAACGTGCCCGTAAAATTCAGGAATCAACCAGAATGGGGCAAATCCTCTTGTGGTGCTTCACCCAGTCCCGGCTCATCAACTGCTGGCGGTAAATCCCAAACATCCTCGGGAGCAGGAGGTATCTCCGGCGTGGGTGGCACCGTAGGAAAAGGCGCAGCCGCGCGTGGCGCAGGTGGGCGTGTAGGATAGATTTCGGTACCAAAGCGCGTCAGCATAACTGCCCCCAACCCCACCATCCCCGCTGCGGCTGGAAATAGCCAGCCGACACAGGGGATGATTGCTTTCAGCCCGTTCAGAACCAGGATCAGCAGCAGAGTGCCTAATCCGGCGGACAGCGCCGGCGCCCAGTCCCCTTTAGCCATTTCCGCGAGGCGCTTACCGAGCTCCAATCCCAGGGCTACAAGACCAAACCCCCAGGCAATTGCCAGCAGTAAAAATCCCAGCAGGGCAAGCGGGCTGAGCAGAAGGGTAATCAGCAGGAGCAGCAAAACCAGGGGGGCGATGACCACGGTCAGCAGACCCAACCCACCCGCGATCAGCGGCTGACCGACCGCAGCCCGCCCAATGGTCTCAATCTGGCGCGGCAGGAACAGCACCAATACCACTGCTACAGCTGCCCATAACAATGTACGCAGCAAAAACCACATCAAGGATACAAATGGATTTACGCGCACCTGAGTCTGTGGTATCGAAGTACCCCCCGGAAAGTCAAATTGGAATGGCCCGGTGAAACCCGAGCTGACCTCCCCCCTTACGATCGCTCCACCCGCGCGGTCCAGGGTGGATCCCAGCGTGAGCACATTTTGCTCAACAACCGCGGTCTCACCCAATTCGATCAATCCACCGACGCCAACCACGTTGCCGGTAATCTCACCATTGGCTTCCAGAGAGCCCCCAAAGGTGACCACTTCCCCCTGGACCCGCGAAGCTTCTTCCAGTGTAGCTGTTCCGCCAAAGATAATCAGGTTGCCGGCCAGCGTTTCGCCGCTTCCCAGCGTGTATGTGCCGCCGAAGACAATCTTATCCTCGGGCAGTCCTTTTGCCAGGGCAGTTGCCGGAAGAGCGAGGGCCAGCAGCAGGGTTAATAAAATTGCGTAGCGTATTTTCTTCATTACAATATCCTCCGTACATAGGCAAGCTTTCGTAAAGCGAAAACCCATACAACTGACAAAGACCCAAGCACTACTATCAGAGCCAGCCACAGCATGGGTGGGATTACTTCCAGGGTCGCCTTAGATAAGGTCTCCAACACCGAGGTGATTGTATTGGAGACAGTATAAGCAAATGTGATCCGAGATGCTACAGCCAGCAAGAAAGGGTAAGGCGACTGGAAAACCGGCCAGACCAGGATGCCCAATGCCACCAGCAGCAGCACAGCACCCCCAATGCTGAAAACCAGGAAGTAAACCGCCTGGCGCTGGGCGCGCCGGGCGCGACCGGCATTCAAACGCACCTGCCAGCGGCTGGCAAAACCCGGGGCAGGGGCAACCGCTGGAGCGGCCTTCAGCTCCAGCTCTACATCTTGCCAGCCAGCAGCCAGGCAGCGGCAGTGCTCGCAGGTCAGCAGGTGTTCGTGTAATTCTTTTGACTGTTCATCGGTCAGTATTTCTGCCGAAAACAGCCAGTTCTCATATGGCTGGTGATCGTAAATTGCCATGGCTATTCCTCACAGATGATGGAGAATTTTGCTCATGAGTAATCCATTCCTCCACCATGGCCCTGCGGGCGCGGTGCAGGCGGCTTTTAACGGCGCTGAGGCTGAGATTCAAAGCCTGCCCAATTTCCTCATAAGACATTTCATACCAGTAATACATCACTACTGCCGCACGGTCGACCGGCTGCAGGCTGTTCAGGATACCCTGAATCTGTTTGCGTTCTTCCTTCCTGCTTACCGTCGCCTCCGGCCCGGGCGAGCCGTCGGCAAGCTCTGGATACGGTAAATCCTCCATAGAAACGATCGCCATGCGCCGCTTTCGGATCTGGTCTATACAGTAGTGGGCAGCGATCGATAACAGCCAGGTAGGGAACGAACGGCTCCTGTCATAACGCCGTATAGACTGGAAGGCGCGCAGGAAAGTCTCCTGAGCGGCATCTTCAGCATCACCGGCATTGTTCAGCATCCGGTAGCATAAATTGTAAACCGGGGTCTGATACATCTCAACCACCTGAGTAAAGGCATCAGGGTCGCCTGCTTGCGCCCTGGAAAGCCAATCCGACTCATTTTCCTGCACGGCATTGCTCCTCAATTACCTTACCGGAGACCAGGGTGTATATCAACTCCCAGGTGAAAAACCACTCTGGTCTCTGATATTCTATACGTATAAGCTCACTTCAAGTTGCAATAAATGATTAATGATCATTGATAACTCGCTTACTTCCCACTGGCGAGCTGGGCAGGCACGAGGAATAAGCGCAGCGCCAGCGCCTGTACAAACGTCCCTGCAAATATAAGCAGGTAATTCTGGCTAACCAGATCACGCCAGGATGATGCCATAGGACACCACGAGTCTATTTATCTTCGAAGCCATCCAGCAGCTTCACACCTGCCAGATTTTCCAGCACGCCGATGACGGCAGAATTATCTTGCTCAGCCAGGCCCATTGCCAGCATGGCGTTATAGAGCTGCGAATCCAGAGCGGTGGAGGGTAGAGGGATGCCGTATTCCCGGGCGGTGTCGAGAGCGATTGCCAGGTCTTTGGCCTGCATGTAAGCCTTGAATCCTGGGAGGCGATTGCCGCTGAACAAACGCGGCGGTTTGACGTCCAGCGTCCAGCATTGAGCCGCTCCTCCGCGGATGGCTTCAACCACCTTGCGCGGATCAGCGCCAGCCTTCTGAGCCAGGAGCATCAGCTCTGCCATCGCCACCATCTGAGCTGCAACCATGATCTGGTTGGCTGCTTTAGCGATCTGCCCCGCCCCCGAGGCGCCAACATGGGTAACACTCTTACCGATGGCAGTGAAAACCGGTATTGCCCGCTCCAGCGCTTCAGCCGGACCACCAACCATGATGACCAGGGTCCCCTGGCGGGCGCCGATATCCCCACCACTCACCGGCGCATCCAGGCACAGCACGCCTTTTTTACCGAGCGCCTCCGCCACATAGCGAGCGGTGGCTGGTTTTATGGTCGAATGGTCGATATAAACCATCCCAGAACGAGCGCCCTGGATTATCCCATCCTGGCCGAGGGCGACCTGCTCCACATCGGGCGAATCGGGCAAACAGCTCAACAGGATCTCAACCTGGTTTGCTACCTCGGCCGGCGAGCTGGCTGCACGTGCGCCTTCTCCTTCCAGTTCCTCTACAGCGCCCCGGCTGCGGTTGTGCACCACCAGTGGGAAACCCGACTTGAGCAGGTTGCGCGCCATCGATTTGCCCATTAATCCCAGACCGATAAATCCAACCACGGGTTTGTCTGCCATACCTGTCACTCCTGTGATGCTTCTTTCAACTGGCTGGTTCCAGGCGCGGACCATCTGGAGTATCCTGCACCTGCCAGCCCTGGGAGGCGATTTCCCGACGCAAACGATCGGCAGCCGCCCAATCCTTGTTTTTACGGGCCGCCTGCCTTTCCTCGACCAACGACAGAACATGCTCCGTTGGCTGAGGACGATCATCAACTGGAACGTTTAGAGAATCCAACGCCCGCTGCCAGACTGCCTCGGGCAATCCCGCGCCCTGCTCGACCTGGTGGAAAGCCCCGATGCGATTCAATGAGAACGAATCGCCGTTCTTGAATTGGTGTACATGTCCCTGGCGCTGCTGCGCCACCTCTACCAACCCCGTGCCGCGCAGCTCCGGCTCTCCGGAAGAATCCTGGTGGACCGGCCCGGTATGGATCAAAGTCACCCCACCCAGACCGACAACCTGGCACACACCGCTCTCTGGGTAGACAATCAGGCCAGTCTTTTCATCGATCCCAACCACTGTCAGGTCAGCCGGGAGCATTTCCATTAACTGAGCGAAGCGAGATTTTCCCATAAAGCACCGGCTGGTGTCCAGCTCATCACCGCCGTCGTTGTTGTTCCAATGGGGGATGAATACCAGCGGCACACCGTAGCGGCCAAACAGATCCAGGCCAGGTTTCCAATGCAGCTCTTCCCCGACTTTATAGATCTCATATACTGGCAATGCATAGCTGCTGATGGCGACCACCGCCGCGCTGGCCAGGGCGATCACGGCACCCAGTTGGTGGCGCGCCAGGGTGGCCTGCCAGGCCAGGCTATCCTTTAGCTGCCTCACCGCGTAGCTGGGGCTACCAGGACCCATGAAGATCATGTCGGCATAATACAGCGGCTCGATGATCTTGGGATCGTCTGGGCTTAACGCTGTACCGCGCTTGCGCGCCGGCACAACGGTGATGCTTGGCTGGTAATTTTGCAGGCGATGGCTGAGGAAATCACCGATACGGCCGATCACCTGGGTGGAGTTCAACTCGAACCCGGCCGGCGTCTCCAGCAGTGCTATCATGGGATTGCCAGGCACATGGCGAAGGATCGTATCAAAAATCTTGCGCCCACTGGGTGACGTCTCCCCCGAGCCAAACAGCACGATCGGTCCAGGCTTGCGATCTTCTGGGTCAGACACTTTGGTATCTCTTGGTAATGTTGGGGACGAGGTAATCGCTAAACGACCGCTCTACACCGTAGTCCGGCTGCCAACCCCAGTCCCTGCGGGCATGGCTGTCATCCAGATCTGCCGGCCAGCTATCTACAATCGCCTGGCGTTTCAGGTCCGGTTCGTAAGTGATTTGTGCATCAGCGAACGAGCGCAGCACCCAGGAACGGAATTCGGCGGCGCTGAGGCTGAAGCTGGTCACATTGTACACACGCCGGCTGAGCATTTCACTCGGCGCAGCAGTCAGACCGAGCAAAGCCTTTACCGCATCAGGCATAGCCATAAATGGGATGCGCACATCTTCACGCACGAAACAGGCATACGGCACGTCTTTTGCAGCCGCGTGCAGCATTTCTGGACCGTAATCGCTCGTCCCGCCGCTGGGAACGGTGTATGCACTGATCAAACCGGGAAAGCGAACACAGCGGAAGTCTAACATCACCGGTCGGTCGGCGGCTAACTGGCGGTAGTGTTGGCTGAAATAAATACCCAATTGCTCACAGTACAATTTATTACAGCCATACATCGTGCGCGGGTAGTTCCACTCCCACTCCCGCACCCGGGAATAATTGGTCTTTGTCTCTAGATCAGGCAGACCGTACGCGGCAATCGAGCTGGGGAAGATGAAGCGCACCGGCTTACCACGCCACTCCGACTGCTCGGCTGCCATCTGCAGCAGGACCAGCGTGCCCTCGACATTCACCCGGTGGGCGGTCTCGGGTGTGAACTCGCTGCGCGTGGAGAGCAGAGCCGCCAGATGGTAGATCGTTTCGATCTCATACTCGCTGATCAGCCTGGAAAGCAGGCCTTTATCCGAAATATCACCCTGGACGTGAGTCACCTTGCGGGCAATGTGATCGGGTAAAGACTGCAAGTCCAGGGTGATGATAGGATGGCTTTCTGCATTCGCCAGGCTTTCGACCAGCGCCAGGCCGATCTCCCCTGCCGCGCCGGTGATCATAATAGCTTTTTTGCGCATGTAGTGCTCCTGTTAGGTTGCCTGATGGATAAAATTAGATATGGCTGAAAAGGATTCCTGTTATGGACTGGTCAAGGCTATAATATATCTTGCTTAACCGCCAGATAAATCCGGAACAAGTTCAACCGTGATTATTTTACATCACCTTTATGTGCATGCCTTGATTTATTCCAGGGAGATTAAACCTGCCTGGCTGTACTGCATACCATCTAAGATAGAGAAGTGCTCGTGGTGCGTTCTATCGCGTGGAGGTTGATATGCCATTAGATATTATTGTCGGCGCTCAGTGGGGGGACGAGGGCAAAGGTCGAATGGTCGATTTACTCTCTGCCCAGGCAGATTATGTAGCCCGCTTTAACGGGGGAGATAACGCCGGGCATACTGTAACCGTGGGAGATCGTACTTTCAAACTGCACCTGATCCCATCTGGGATCATCCACCCGCACACGATCGGCGCCATCGGCAACGGCGTGGTGATCAACCCGGTCACCCTGTTTTCCGAGATCGACAGCCTGCGCTCCGCAGGTGTAGAAGTGAATCCTGCCCGACTGGCTGTCTCCTATGCCGCCCACCTGATCACCCCCGGTCATCGCGCCCTGGACGCTGCCCAGGAAGCCGCTCGCGGCCGCGGCGCCATCGGCACCACGCTGCGCGGTATCGGCCCGGCATACTCGGATAAAGTCGCTCGCAGCGGCATTCGCCTGGGCCAGATGCTGGACCTGGAGGTCTTTCGGGAGGCCATGCTATCCCACATTCAGGCTGTCAACCAACGGCTAACCGGCCTGTACGCTACCGAGCCGCTCGATGTGCAGACAGTCACTCAAGAGTACCTGGATTTTGCCCGACAGCTCCAACCGTACATCCAGGATGTCTCCTGGATGCTCAATGAGGCGGTTAAAGGCGGCAGGCGTGTATTGGCTGAGGGTGCCCAGGGCACTCTACTCGATCTGGACCACGGCACCTATCCCTTCGTCACCAGCTCCTACCCGACTGCCGCCGGCGCGCTCATGGGACTGGGGCTGGGTGTAGGCTGTGTGGAGCGCGTTATCGGCGTCACCAAGGCTTTTCAGACACGCGTCGGCGCCGGTCCATTTCCCAGCGAGGTCTTCGGCGAGGCGGCTGTACGACTGCGAGGCACCGGCGAGCATCCCTGGGATGAATTCGGCACCACTACCGGTCGTCCGCGCCGCGTGGGTTGGCTGGACATGGTCCTGCTGCGCTATGCGGTGCGGGTTAACGGCCTGACCGAGCTGGCAATCACCAAGCTGGATATTCTCACCGATCTTGAGCGCGTCAAGATCTGCGTGGCCTATCGCCAGGCAAACCAGGTGTTCGAGAACTTGCGGTTTGGACCGGGCGACATTGCCGATTTCGAGCCAGTTTATGAAGAGCTGCCTGCCTGGCAGGAAGACTTACGCCATGTGCGCTCATGGGAACACCTGCCGCTTGCTGCTCGCACCTACATCCTCAGGATCGAGGAGCTGTGCGGCGTCCCGGTGCGCCTGACTTCTGTCGGACCAGAGCGCGATCAGGTAGTGGAGATCGCGTGAGGCTGTTTTATATAGACAAGGGGAACGTGATTCCTGCAGTCACGCCCAAGGGGATTATCAGGTGGGCGATGATTATGTTGGTTTTACTGCTTGCGGTGTTCGGGCTGTGCGCCTGCATCGCAGCGCCAACGCCCCTTCCGCCCGAGCCCACCAATACTCCACTACCGCCCACCTCGACGCCTACACCGACGATCGTCTGGTTTCCACCCACTTCTACTCCCACTACCTTCTCCACCCCGCTGGTCACGCCCACTTTAGACGTTAAAGCTGGCGCCGGCGCTATCTTGCTCAGCGATGATTTCAGCCAGGGCGAGGCCTGGAATCTGTCTCAGACCTCCACCGCCAGCATTGCCCTCGGGGTAAACGAGCTAACCCTGGCGCTCCACCAACCCAAAGGATATGTATACAGCCTGCGCCGCGAGCCGCTGCTGGATGACTTTTACCTGGAGATAACAGCCAGCCCCAACCTGTGCCGGGATGGAGATGAGTACGGGCTGCTGCTGCGCGCCTCCCCATATACAGAGTTTTACCGCTACTCCTTATCTTGTGATGGCCAAGTGCGGCTGGATAAGTATTTCCAGGGGAAGGTTTACTTCCCCCAGCCTGCCACGCTCAGCGGAGATGTCCCGCCAGGTGCGCCCAGCTCCTCACGCCTGGCCGTATGGGCAAAAGGCCGTGAAATGCGTTTCTATATCAATGACCGTCACCAGTTCACTGTCAGCGATGGGTCGCTGAGAGCCGGCAGCATCGGCGTCTTCATCCGCTCCGACGGAGAAAATGACCTGACTGTCAGCTTCTCCGATCTGGTTATCCGCGAGGCACAAGAGTAGATGGCAAAGCGTCCATTTATCAACCGCTTGAATGACCTCGATCCGAGGAGCTGGCTGAAATTCCAGAAATCGTGGTTTATCCATAATCCACCGCCGCGCCGCAAAGGTGTTCTGCGCCATCCGGCAAAGTTCCCCGAGACGCTGGCCCAGGAGTTTATCGAGTTCTTCACCAAACGCGGCCAGGTTGTGCTGGATCCTATGGCGGGCACCGGCAGCGCCCAGGTGGCTGCTCTGCGCCTGGGACGGCACAGCTATGGAGTTGAGCTGAACCCCGCCTATGCCGAGATCGCCCGCCAGGTGCTTGCTGAGGAGCGCGTCGCCCTGAGCCAATCTGCGGGTGTTCATTCCTCAGCGGACTGCGTCGCCGAGGTCATCACCGGTGATGCAGCTGACATCGACGAAATATTCGCTGCCCATGCCATCCCGCCCATCGATTACGTTATCACTTCGCCCCCATACTGGGATATGCTGCACGCCCACGGCGCTGAAACTCAACGTAAACGCCGTTCTGATTCAGAGTTCGATGTACAGTATTCGGACCTTCCATCTGACCTGGGGAATATCCACGACTATGCCGAGTTCCTGGAGCGGCTGGTGCAAATCTATATACTCCTCCAGCCACACCTGCGACCCGGGGCATATCTCACCATTATCGCGAAAAACGTCAAGAAAGGTGGCACGCTTTACCCCCTCGCCTGGGACCTTGCACGCAGGCTGGCAGAGACCTATGCCCTGAAAGACGAGAAAATCTGGGCACAGGATAACCAGCGCCTGGCACCTTACGGGCTGGGCAGTGCCTGGGTGAGCAACACATTTCACCATTACTGCCTGCAGTTCAGGAACGAATAAACACGATTTTCCTCTTCCCAAATTCACGCAATTAGTGTACAATTGTTCTATATCGGTGGGTGAACCGATGGCTCTGCCCCGGGTGGAGTGCACCCGGAACCCTAGACAGACCGCCCACTGAACAGAAAGGATACTCCCATGTACCACACCATCATCATCGTTGGCAATCTGGGCCGCGACCCGGAGATGCGCTATACCCCCAGCGGTCAGGCTGTCACCAATTTCAGCGTTGCTACCAATCGACAGTATACCGGCTCGGATGGCAACCAGGTCTCAGAGACGATTTGGTTCCGCGTCTCCACCTGGGGCAAGCAAGCCGAGACCTGCAACCAGTATCTCAAAAAGGGCAGTAAGGTACTGGTAGAAGGACGCCTGGTCCCTGACCAAGCTACCGGCGGGCCGCGTATCTGGACTCGTCAGGATGGCACATCAGCAGCCTCTTTTGAAGTCAGTGCTTCAACTGTGCGCTTTCTTTCCAGCCGCGGTGAAAGTGAAAGCGGCGCAGCATATGGTGAAGCGCCCGCCGCTGCAGGCGAGGATGACATCCCCTTCTAGATAAATTCGTCTGATATAGGCAGGATGGGTTACAAGTGCAGAGCACCTGCAGCCCATCCTGTCCTTATAGGATTCGGCCAATGTCGAACAATCCCCCTCCTCGTCCTCAGGGTCACCAGCTCCCACCGATGGAGCTGCCCTCTGACCTGCAAGTCGAATATGTCAACCTGGTGCGGATCGCCCATTCACCATCCGAGCTGGTCTTCGATTTTGCCCAAATGCTGCCTGGCGTCCCGGTGGCTAAAGTCCAGTCGCGAATTGTCATGTCGCCCCTGGGTGCCAAGCTGCTGTACATGGCCCTGGGCGAAAACCTGACCAAGTTCGAAACTGCATTTGGCGAAATCCACATACCGGGCGGTCTCTCCCTGGCAGACTATCTATTCCGCCCGCCAGAGAAGCCCCCAGAAAAACCACCGGAAGCGTAGGTTCACCATGCACAAGCTTGAAGACATTGCTGAACGTATCCGCCTGGATTTTGAGGCGCGTACATCCGCCCGCGACCGGGCTTTATCTCAGGCGCGCACCCTCACTCGCTTCTGCGCCAATGCAATACGTGCTGTACACCGCGATGAATATACAGTTGCCCAGACGGAGCTAGATGAAGCGCGCCGGATTGCCGAGTCGCTGCGAGTTGATCTGAGCGGCTATCCTGATCTTTACTATGCAGGCTACACCCAGGACGCCCTGAAAGAATACGCTGAAGCAAGCATCGTCTATGCCCTGATCGCTAACCAGGGATTGCCCATCCCGGAGGATCTTGGATTAGAATACGCCACCTACCTGAAGGGATTGGCGGAAGCCAGCGGTGAGCTGCGCAGGCGCTGCCTGGACATCCTCCGGCACGGCCATTCCAACGAAGCTGAGCGCTTGCTCAGTAATATGGACGATATCTACGCTGTACTGGTGACAATGGACTTTCCGGATGCAATCACGGGTGGGCTGCGACGCCTGACAGACATTGTGCGCGGCATCAACGAGCGCACGCGCGGCGATATGACTCTCAGCCTACGTCAGGGGCAATTAGAGGAGAGCCTCAAGCGCCTGGAAAAGCGGCTGGATAGCTGATCCTCAAGCGGTTCATCGATCGGTGATGAAAACCATCCGGGCATCAGAGCTTGGAACCTACCTTTACTGCCAGCGTGCCTGGTGGTACCAAAAGCTGGGCTACGAATCTCAGAGCCGGGCAGAGCTGCTGGCTGGTCAAGAGCAGCACGTCCGTCACGGGCGGGCCGTTATGGGAACCGGCTGCCTGAAAGCGCTGGCATACGGAATGCTTCTGCTGGCATTGGTATTCATCGCCGTTTATATAACTGCCCGGCTGCTGTAAGCCGGCAGCAATATCTGATCAAGACGCTGTCTCTTTATGGGTACATCTCCTGCTCTCGCCATCCTGGCTCTGGTATGTCTCGTCCTGGCGGGACTGCTCTTTTGGCTCTCTAAACGCAGGTGGAAAGCCACCGGTTTGCCAGGGGGGCGCATGATCTACGCCGATACGCGCAGTTGGGGGAAGCTCGAAGAACCGCTCTACGCCCCCCATTTGGGATTAACCGGCAAGCCAGATTACCTGGTGGAGAGCCGGGGTTATACGATCCCGATCGAAGTAAAATCCAGCCGCGCCCCAAACACGCCCTATGATTCGCACATCTTCCAGCTTGCAGCTTACTGCCTGCTCGTCTGGCATGTATACGGCAGCCGGCCTCCGTATGGCATTCTGCATTACAGCAGCGCATCCCAGGCGAGCCGCACTTTCACAATAGATTTCACGGCAGAGCTCGAACAATCTGTCCGTTCACTGCTCGAGCAGATGCGCCGGCATGGAGAGAGCGAGCAGGTCAATCGCTCCCACGAAAGCCGTGGGCGCTGCGCCAGCTGCGGCTTTCGCTACATTTGCGACCAGGCACTGGAATAGCCAGCACCGGAAAATCCATACTATAATTGTGTCTGCTATGATAAAAGCCTCTCTGAAACTTCAGCGCATTGCAATTACCGCTCATCCAAAGCTCCCTGAAGCGTTGGAAGAATTGACCCGTATCGCCGACTATCTGATGGGGCTTGGTGTTGAGGTTGCAACCGGTCTGCTGACCGATGAAGGTCTGCATGAGCGCATCCGGGCGGGTAAATTCGACCTGCTGATCGCCATCGGCGGAGATGGTACAATGCTGCGCGCTGGACATCTTGCTGGACCTTCCCAGGTGCCGATCCTGGGTATTAACCAGGGGCGATTTGGTTTTTTGACCGAAATACGCGCCCAGCAGTGGCATGAAGTGATGCCGCGCTTGTTGGGAGGCGATTACCGGCTCGAGCGCCGCATGATGCTGCGCGCCGACCTGCAGCGCGCGGGTGCATGCTTAGGGAGCTGGGATGCGCTCAACGAGGTATTTGTCGGGCGCAACCAGATCGTACGACCTGTACACCTGGTCACCGAAGTCGATGGGCGCTACCTGACAACTTATGTAGCCGACGGCCTGATCGTCGCTACACCCACGGGTTCCACGGCTTATGCGATGGCTGCCGGTGGTCCGATCCTGGTGCCCGAGCTGCGCTCGATTTTGGTTGTGGCTGTGGCGCCGCACCTTTCCATTGACCGGGCAATTGTGCTGTCAGAAAGCTCATGTGTAGGGATCACGGTGCACACCGACTATAGCGCCGTGGTCTGCGTGGACGGTCAGCCATCGATTGAGCTGTCAGATGGAGACCAGGTCATCGTGCGCGCCAGCGAGCACAATGTCGAGTTCGTTCGCTTCCAGGATCCGGGCTACTTTTACCGTAATCTCACACCCCACATGAACCAGAACCCATCCACGAACAATTCACGATGAGCCAAACCGACGACGTAACCCTCTACTGCATCAACCATCCTCAGATCCCCACCGCATTGCGCTGCAACCGCTGCGAGAGGCCAATCTGTACAAAGTGCGCGGTCGCCACCCCTACGGGTTACCGGTGCCCGGAGTGCGTGCGATCTCAGCAGAAGGTTTTTGTAACCGCTGTCTGGTATGACTATATCTTTGCCATCCTGATCGCAGGAGTGCTGTCATACATCGGCAGCCGTTTTGTCCCTATTCTCGGGTTTTTTTCCATCCTGCTGGCACCGGCAGCTGGCTTTGCCATCGCTGAAGCCACTCGCTGGGCAGTACGGCGCCGGCGCTCGAAACAGCTGTTCCTGGCTGCATCGGCAGCTGCCGCACTGGGCTGCTTGCCGGTGCTGGTAGGACAGGTCCTCTTGCCTTTATTATTTGGCGGCAGGGGGTTTTTCCAGATACTGGATGCCGTCTGGCTGGTGCTGTATATGGTCACGATAACGTCAACGGTTTACTATCGCCTTTCAGGCATTCAGCCGCGTTAAACATCCATCATGTTAGCAGAACTCCATATCGATAATTTCGCCATCATCGAACACCTGGACCTGACTTTCGGACCGGGATTGGTAATCTTTACCGGTGAAACCGGTGCAGGAAAATCCATCCTGATCGATGCGGTCGAGTCCCTTTTAGGCAGCCGCGCCGATTCAACAGTGGTGCGTAGCGGGGCAGAGCGTGCCAGTATCGAGGCTGCCTTCTATCTCGATCCAGCCATTCGTCCAAATATCCACGCCATCCTGGAGCGTGAAGACCTGCTGGATGATCCTCAGCTGCTCACCCTGGGGCGCGAGATCCGCACCAACGGGCGAAATATCGCCCGCGTGAATGGTCGCAGTGTAAATACCGCCCTGCTGCGCGAGATCGGCGAGAGTCTGGTCGATGTTCACGGTCAGTCTGAGCACCTATCGCTGCTACACGTCGGACAGCACCTGGGTCTTTTGGATCGTTTCGCTGAAACCAGCGATCTGCTGCATGCATATCGCCAGACCAACGGGAGGCTGCAATCCCTGCGCCGGGAGCTGGCTGAGCTGCGCCAGTCCGAACGCGACGCTGCCCGCCAGATCGATATGCTCAACTACCAGATCCAGGAGATCGAGGCCGCACACCTTCAGGGTGTCGAAGAAGAAGCGCTGCGTGACGAACGCAACCGGCTGGCAAATGCTGAGGAGCTGGCTTCCCTGACCCAAGGTGCTTTGCAAGCGCTGGATGAAGGCAGCCCTGAAACACCTGCTGCCACCGATCTGCTCGGGCAGGTTGTACACGCCCTCGGCAGCCTGGCCCGTCTGGATCATTCAGTGGCTGACCTGGATGAATTGGGCCAAAGTGTGTTCGATAACCTGTCCGAACTCTCGCGCGAGCTGCGCAACTACCTGGATCGCATTGAATTCAATCCGCGCCGTCTGGACCAGGTTGAAGAGCGCCTGGCTATGATCCACAACCTGAAGCGCAAGTACGGGGAATCGATCCCGGCTGTGCTGGAATTCGCTCAAAAAGCGCGCCAGCAGCTCGACTCCATCACTCATGCCGGTGAGCGCATTGAACAGCTTGAGAAGGAAGAAACCGAGCTGCTGGCGCGCCTGGCGGTAGAAGGTCAGGCGCTTTCCCAACGACGCAGCCAGAAATCTAAAAAACTGGGGGAGTTTATCGAAGCTGAGCTGGCCGATTTACAGATGTCCCACACCCACTTCGCGGTCGACTTTCAACACCGGGATGACCCGAATGGCGTAGAACTTACGGATGGGCGCAGGGTTGCCTTTGACGCTAACGGAGTAGAGCGAGTAGAGTTTTTAATTGAACCCAATCCCGGAGAAGGCCTGAAGCCCCTGGCAAAGATCGCCTCCGGCGGTGAAACATCCCGCCTTATGCTGGCACTTAAAAACGTCCTGGCTGCTGCAGACCAGGTATCCACACTGATCTTCGACGAGATCGATCAGGGCATCGGCGGGCGCGTGGGCAGCGTGGTTGGCAGCAAGCTATGGCAGCTTGCCCGCCAGCACCAGGTGCTGTGTGTCACTCACCTGCCTCAGCTGGCAGTTTTCGGTGACCAACATTTTCACGTTCAGAAAGAGATCCACCAGGGACGCACCACCACAAAGGTTGTCAACCTGGATGGGGACACTCGCCTAACTGAGCTGGCAGGGATGTTTGGCGCGGTAAGCAACGGTACCTTGCAGTCGGCACGCGAGTTGCTACAGGCGGTAGCGAAGCAGAACTCGACCAACCAGGTATCTTAATGCCCGATGTCCCGCAGATCATCCGCATGCGCGAACGGCAGCACCAGCGCAATCAGCGCAGCCCTGCCGGAAAGATGGCTTTAGGCTGCGGCTTGACCCTCAGCCTGATCGTCGCCCTGGTCGGAATCCTGCTGGCCTGGCTCTACACCAGCCTGACGCATGACCTGCCTTCCCTGGAGGCGTTGCCCGCCCTGCTCGACCCGCCAGATGGGCTGCTGCTCGAGCCCACCCGATTTTATGACCGCACTGGGAAACACGTGCTCTTTACCCTGGAAAATCCCGGGGCTCCTCAACGACAATTCCTGACCCTGGATAACACCCAATCTAACTACCTGCCTGCCAGCCTGATCACCGCGACCCTGGCTTCTGCCGATCCGCATTTCTGGCAGCATGCTGGTTTCTCCCTGGATAACCTTCTGCAGGCAGAGCCGGCAACCCTGGCGCAGCATTTGGCTTCGGTTCTGCTCCTGTGGGATGAACCTCCCGGCTTGAAGCGATCACTGCGCGAGCGCCTGCTGGCAGCACAGATAACTTCATCTTATGGACGGGAGCAGGTCCTGATCTGGTATCTTAACTCCGTTAATTATGGACGGTTGACATTCGGTGCGGATTCGGCGGCGCGTGTGTATTTCGGCAAACCGACCGCCAGGCTGAGCCTGGCTGAGGCAGCCCTTCTTGCAGCCGTTGCACAGACGCCCGCCCTCAACCCGCTGGACGCCAGCCAGGCTGCCCAGGAGAACCAGCATAAAATCTTGCAAGCCATGCTGTATCAAGGCGCCATTACCACCGAGCAGTTCCAGCAAGCGGAAAAGGCAAAGCTGCAGTACCGCACCTCCGTTTCAACCGCTGAGGTGACGGCTCCAGCATTTGTCAACCTGGTCCTGACACAGGTGACCCGCCAGCTGGATCTGGATCGCCTGGAACGCGGCGGTCTAAACATCTATACCACCCTTGACTACGACCTCCAGCTCCAGGCGGCTTGCGCCGCCGACGCCCAGCTGGCCCGTATGGCAAACCAAACAGGTGCTATCGAAACCCTGGAAGGGGAGGAATGCATGGCGGCGCGTTTGCTGCCCACCTTGCCCCAGAGCACCCCCATCCCTGCAGATGAGCTGGCTGCCAGCGTTATCGTCTACGACCCAGCCAGGAGCCAGGTGCTGGCTATGGTCGGAGCGCCGCAGGCGGGCATCGATCCTACCAGCTCACCCGGTCGCCCGCCGGGGACTTTATTGACGCCTTTTATCTACCTGACCGCATTCACGCGCGGGTTAAGCCCATCCACCCTGGTATGGGACATCCCATCAGAAAATGCTGTCCAGAATCCCGACCGCGAATATCACGGCCCGGTGCGCTTGCGAACTGCTCTCGCAAATGACTACCTGGTTTCAGCTTCAGCGATCATGACCCAGATCGGTGAGCAGAATGTCCGCGAAACTTCTCGCCAGCTGGGGATAAGCCTGGCGGAGAACGAGCAGGAAGGTTTACTTTCCCTGGTAAACGACAGCAGGATGACCCTCCTTGAGATCAGCAGTGCATATGGCGTATTCGCCAATCAGGGGGTTCTCACGGGTGAAGAGACAGCCTCAACGGATGCAACCAATGGCCAATCACAGCTACAGCCGGTCACGATCCTGAGCGTGATAGATACCCAGGGTACAGTGTGGCTGGGAAGCAGCCCTCCCGATTTGGAGAAACCGGTTTCGCAGCGCCCGGTGATCAACTCCCAACTGGCCTACTTGATGACCGACGTGTTGAGCGATGAGGTGGCACGTTGGCCCAGCCTGGGATACCCCAACCCACTGGAGATCGGCCGCCCAGTAGCAGCCAAAATTGGACAAACCCTGGCCGGCGAGGATACATGGACGGTCGGCTATACGCCACAGCTATTGGTGGGTACCTGGATCGGAGCCAGGAAACAGGCTACAGAGGGCGAGAGGATCACCCCCATTCCGCCGAAAAGCGCGGCTGCGCTCTGGCGGGCTGTGATCCAGTATGCCACGCAAGATCTCCCCGCCGACGATTGGCCCCTTCCCGAGGGTACCAGCCGGATACAGGTATGCAACCCTTCAGGGCTGCTGCCATCGGCAGACTGTCCGGACGTCGTGGATGAAGTGTTCCTGTTCGGGACTGAACCCACTCAGGCGGACACGCTGTACAAATCCTTCCAGATAAACCGCGCAACGGGCCGCCTGGCAACCGCCTTCACCCCACCGGATTTGATTGAGGAGCGTGTCTACCTGATCCTGCCACCAGAGGCCGCAGACTGGGCACGCCAGGCAGGCTTACCCATTCCACCGGACGAGTACGACATCATCCAGGCGCAAACCGGCTCGTCGCCAGAAGTGAGCATAGCCAGCCCTGCGATGTTCGCCTATGTGCGCGGCGAGATAACATTGTCCGGCAGCGCGGGCGGGGAGAATTTTGCTTACTACCGCATCCAGGTAGGAAAGGGCCTGAACCCACAGGAGTGGCTGCAGATCGGTGTGGATGATTTCGAACCGGTCGAAGAGGATGAGCTTGGAACCTGGGACACCAGCAGCCTGGACGGGCTTTATACTATCCAGCTCCTGGTCGTCCGGGATGACGCGCGCGTGGATAGTACAGTCATCCAGATAACCGTCGATAACCAGCTCCCTGAATTAGCCATAGTCAGCCCTATCCCCGGGCAGGAGGCCCAGCCGCGCGCGGGACAGCTCACCCTACTCGCCGATGCGACCGACAATCTGGCAATTTACTCTGTTGCTTTTTACATGGATGGTGAGCTAATAGGCGAGCGGCTTCAGGCCCCATATGCCATCCCATGGGAGAGCATCCCCGGTGAACACATCCTACGAGTGGTTGCAGTGGACCAGGCAGGCAACCAGGCAGAAACCCAGACAGACTTCCTGGTGAAATAAAATGTAGTGCTCGGATGGTAGGATCACATCCGAGCACTTTGATTCTAAGCAAGCCTATCTCAGGGCACGCTGGCGATAAACCAGTCGAACTCTACGCCCACCTCGGGGATCTCAAAAGTGGTGACCGAAACCCCAACCTGTCCCTCGTCTTTGAACCGGTTATCCTTGACAGAGCCCAGCTCAGTCCCGTTCACATAGAACGTAAGCTCGGTGCCGACACAGGTAGCCGTAAGCTCGTTGGTCGCTTTCTGCAGGTTGATTGCCCGCGAAGCGCCGCGTTTCAGCTCTGTGTATTTGCCATCTTCGTACTTATATATGAACCAGTATCCGCCCGTGAGCATGCTGAATTCATACCAGCCCGCATCAGTGGCGCGGCATAGCAGGCTGATGTTATTCCTGTTCGAGCCTTTCACCAGCTCAACAAACGAATCCACGCGAATATCACCTGGAAGAAAAGCATCGTAGACCAGGTAGACGGTCGAGTCCGTATCGTTGGGCTGTATATACAGCCGGCTGTTGCTGTAAGTGGCCTCGTAATCGTCTCCATCCGGCACCGTAAAGACATACCAGCCCTCTGTGTCATCGAATTCGGTCTCCAAGATCAAATCGCCAGAAGCGCTGAAATCCGAATAAATGATCGTGCTGCCTGTTGAGGTAGTAGTGCTGCTGCTCGTGCCCGAGTCGCTGCTCACCGTGCCAACCAGTTCCATCTCACGCCCGTTCAATTGACCCGCCAGAACCTCACCGGTCGACCAGCGCAGCACCTGGATCGACAGAGTATCTCCAGTTGAATGGCTGCGCAGGATATCACAGTACTGCGACATCGTGCCATCTGTCGCCAGGACCAGGTTCTCCATCATGGTCATAATATCTCCGGGCTGCACACCGGCTTCGTCCGCCGGTGAGCCGGACTGCACCGAAGATACCCAGATACCGGTCAGCGAGCCGTCTTCTGTAGCCACTGCCTGCCCGTTCACGCCGATCGTATCCACATTGTCACCATTTTTGAGCTCATTGATAACATCCTCAGCAACATCGCGCGAGATACCAAAAGCCTGGCGAGAGCTTTGGCTGCTGGCATAATGGACAGCAAGCAATTTTCCATCGGGCGTGATCACTGGTCCGCCGGAATTGCCGGGATTCGTGGTGGCGTCGTACTCCAACACCGAGTCGACGGATGCCCAGCCGGTCTCACCGTCAGCCCTGGCCTTTGAGATAATACCTTTGTTAAGCGAGTACTCCGGATCGCCCAAGGGAAAGCCCGCCACGTACAGGTCCATGCCTACGTCAATCGGTCCCGAGTACCATTCCAGATAATCGTAGCCATCACCGGCGATATCGATCACTGCCAGGTCGGAGCATTCGGATACACCCAGGACTTTGGCGTTGCGAGGGTTATCTTCACCGCCCACCCACACTTTAAGCAGCGCCGCCCCGGTGACAACATGGTTGTTGGTGACAGCAATCCCGGATGGATCGATGATAAAGCCTGAGCCACGACCAGCCGAGTTCAACATCAGTCCTACCTCAGGATCAATAAACGTACCCTGAGCCTCGACCTGGATGACAGCTTTCTTTACGTCTCGCAGTACGCTGATTGCTCCGCTTACCGGCTCGGTCTCGACGGGAGCCTGTGTTTCTACAGGCGCTTGGGTTTCAACTGGAGCTTCCGTTTTCACAGGTTCCGTAGTCGGATCAACAGGGGGTGCAGTTGTCGCCGTCGGTGCGGGTGCTTCAGTAGCAGCGCCGCCGCAGCCGCTGACAACCAATCCGATCATAACGATCAGAATCCCCAATCTGGTTATCGGGTTTTTCGTGCTCTTGATCATGCTTGCGTAACCTCCATAGATTGTATATAGAAAGAAAGGACGAGTGAAATTGCAATAATCCCCACACCTGCATTTTGCGCAGATAGTTTACCACAAGTAGATATAAACCGACAAAGATTGTAGAGATTTTATATTACAGATTTGCAAATCTCTGGAAGTTATCTCCAGCGATCTCTAACACCCTGCGTGTCGTCGTAAATGCCAGAGGCGGCAGCTCAAAGCGCGAGAAAAAAGCCACCTGGTCAACGTCGTCGCCGGGCATCAGCTCACCCCCTAATATTTTTACCCTGTAAAAAATGATAATGTGGGCGCCGCGCTCATGCTCCTGCCCAAAGAGCACAGTAAGCAATCCACTTACCTGAACCACCAGGCCGGTTTCTTCCAGGCACTCCCGCTCTGCTGCTCTGGCCGGATCCTCACCGGCATCTACAAAACCTGCCGGCAGCGTCCATTGTCCCCGCCCCGGATTCATTACTCTCCGGCCCAACAGTACTTTGCCATCCTGCTCTACCAGGGCAGCAGCAGCCACCTTAGGGTCGGCAAAATAAATCCAATCGCAAGCCGGACACACGCGCCGCAAGCGACCAAAGCGTTCGCCATCCGCCAGTGGCGTACCACAGCGCAAGCAATAATTTACTTCGCTTACGCCCATTAAATTCCGGATCTTCTCATTTTTATTGCTGCGATCCCAGCGCCTAGGGCCAGGATAACCAGCATCAGCTCCGCTATGCGCCAGCCAGACCAGAAAGACCGTGCGCGGGAAGGTTGGTCGGCAGGACCTTCCTCAAGAACAGCTTCGCCTTCAGCCGCCCGGATTGCCTCGGTCGGAGCCAGGGCAAGCGATGTCCCCTCGATAGTCATGGTCGGCGCCGGCAGAGTCGTTTCAGTTGGAACCGGCTCAGTAACGGCCTCTGCCATCTCGGACAACGGCGCCTCGACGGCAGGAGCTGGGATTTCCCCTCCCTCGAGAGAAGGAGAAGGCATTGCCTTAGCAGTCATATCAGCCACCTCGGCAGGCTGCTCTGTTGCCGCAGCCTCTTCCGCGGCAGCCTGGTCCAGAGGGGCAACTTCCGGGACCGCTTCAGTTGTCAATGCCTCATACTGCTGGGCTGTCTGCTCCTCAGCTTCCGGTGCCGATGCAGCCGGAAGAAAGCTGGCGCTCATCGGTCTTGCCAGCAGAAATTCGCCCAGGAATACCATCACGAACAAGAAGCTGGCGAAGGCAGATACCATACCGAAAACAGGAGCCAGTCTGCGGGTGGATTGTAAAGGCTGCCAGGCAGCCGCGGTTTTGGCAGAGATGGTGAAGTTGCGCGGCGCTCGAATGCGCGGCGCAGAGCGCAGCAGGGTGCGCGTGCGGCGCAGCTCATCCAGCGCAACGCGCAGATCGACGCTCGCCTGCAGCCTGGCCTCCAGACGCGCGCGCTCTCTGGCATTCAACTCGCCATCCAGATAAGCGGACAAAGCATCCCATTCACGGTCGGTGATCTGCGTCTTCATGATACGCCCTCATCTACCAGACGAAAGGCAGACGGCAAAAGTTCCCAGAAGCCCCTCAGACAATCTCTAAGACGCAGCCTGGCGCGCGAAAGCCGGCTTTTGACCGTCCCCACAGGTTTACCGATCACCTGAGCGGCTTCGAGGTAATCAACACCCTGGATATCTACCAGGATAACAACGGCGCGGAAATCGTCCGGCAGCTCGTCCAGACAGCGGCGGATAGACTGCTCCAGTTCGGCGCGCATCGCCGCATCTTCCGGAGACTCGCCCGGATCCGCCAGCCAGGATGGCGATTCCAGCTCCTCGTCGTTGTCATCCACCGGCTCCAGGGGAATGGTTGGACGGCGTCCGCGCCTTCTCAGCTCATCATAGCAGGCATTGGTAACGATGCGCAGCAGCCAACCCCGAAAGGAGCCGCCTCGGTAGCTCTTTATATTGCGATATGCAGAGATAAATGCTTCTTGCGTGGCGTCTTCGGCTGATTCAGCCTCCCCCATCATGCGGTAGGCTTGCACATACACCAGGTCCTGATATGCCAGAACCAGGCGATTAAACGCATCCAGGTCCCCCCGGCTGGCTTCCTGGATCAATGCAGTTTCATCCATGGGTGGCCATCGAGCGTTTGCGGAACAGCCAGTACAGAAGCCGCCAGCAGAGAATCGCCAGGGCGCTGACCCCGCCCAGCACCACGACAAACATGGGCATAATGGCTGTCCCTAACCAGGCGCCACGCAGCCAGGCAGCAAACGGAGCCGCCAGCACCATAGCCCAAAATGGACGCCATAACTGCCGGACATCAGCCGTCCACTCCAGGTTATAGGCACCCACGAACGGCGCAATCAACAGCCAGGCGATCAGGACAGGAATAAAGGTCGTCAGCATCCGCATCCCCGCAGATCCCAATGTGCCATGCGTGGCAAATCCGAAGATCGTCACCAACCCCAGGGTCAGCACATCGCCGGCTATCAGCCAGGTTATTCTGCTCATCATCGATTATCGTAATCCAAAGGCGAAAAAGGGACAAGGGGGGAAAGTTTATTTTTACCGGTGATCTACAAAGGCCACAGGCGCGGGACAAGCAGGATCACAACCAGAAAAACGAACAGTGTAAGCAGTGAGCCCACGCGAATAAAATCCAGGAAGCGATATCTCCCCAACCCATACACAATCAGACAGGCAGGCTCGAGCGGCGTAATGTATGAGGTGCTGGCAGCCAAGGCGATCATCATGGCAAACGTGCGCGGATTTAAACCGAGCTGCAGGGCAGTTTGAATAGCCACCGGGAACACCACCACCGCTGCAGCCTGGTTCGACATCGGCTGTGTGAGCAAAACTGTTAACACAAAAAAGCCGCTCAACAGCCATAGCGGATTGGCATCGCCTACCAGCTGTACGATCCCGTCAGCCAGGAATCGGGCAGTCCCCGTATGTTCCATAGCGGTGCCGAAGGCAAGCATGCTGCCGATCAGGATCAAGGCTTTCCACTCAACATCGTTATAGGCTTCTTGAGGGGTGATACAACCAGTCAGAAAAGCCAGAAATGCACCCAGGAGCACTGCGACAGGCAGAGAAACCAGATTCACAGCTGACAGCAGGATCACCCCCACAATGATAACCAGGGCTGTTCTCGCTCGCTTAAGATTCGGAGATTTATCTTCGACAGTGCCCAGGATGCGGAAGGTGTTATTCCGCTCCAGGGCTGCCAGGCTTAACCGGGGTCCCTGGATCAACAGCACATCACCCAACCGGAGCGTTACTTGTGAGATTTTGCGATGCAGAGTCTCCTCATGGCGGTTGATCGCCAGCACCTGGATGCCATACCGGTCACGCAAGCCAAGACCGTCCAGTCGCCGACCGATCAAGGGCGAGCGTGGCAGCAAGATCACTTCTGCCAGGCGGGCATCACCAGCCTGCAGGTCAATATCAGAGAGGTGGGTATTGTTCTCAATACCAATCTGGGCAGTGCTTTTTAACTTGATCAGGTTGTCCCTATGACCTTCTACTAACAGGGTATCTCCGTCCTGCAGGCGGGTGCCTACCTGGGGGATGATTAAGTTTCCCTCTTCTCTTGTAATCCGGATCACGGTCAAGTCCAGATCATGACCCAGGCTGGTCTCTGCCAGTGTCTTCCCGCTCAAAGGCGAACCATCGAGGATCTGGATCTCAGTCAGATATGGGCGCAAGTTGAATTCATCCGTCAGCTCGTTCAGCGCATCCCGCTGAGGGATCAGTCTCCTACCAAAAAGGAACATATATGCAAGCCCAACAACCAGAACCGGCAAACCCACTGAAGTCAGCTCGAACATACCCATCGGGGCCATGTCATATTGGGTCATCAAACCGCTCACGACGATGTTGGTGGAGGTACCGATTAAGGTGACTGAGCTGGCAAGAATAGCGGCAAATGCCAGGGGCATCAGCAGCCGAGATGGATTGATCTTCCCGCGCCGCGCCAGTCCGATAACAATCGGCACAAAGAACGCCGTGGCGGCAGTATTGCTCATGAAGGAGCTTAAGACCGCTGCTGAGAGCATGACTATGATCAGTATTCGATCAGGATTCGTACCGGTCCGGCGCTGGATCAGCCGGCCGGTGATTTCAACAACCCCAGTGCGCACCAGGGCAGCGGTCATTATCAGCAAGCCCAGGATCATCATCACAGTGTCGCTGCCAAAACCGGCAAATGCCACATCCGGAGGCAGCAGACCGGTCAGGATTAATGCCAACATTAACCCCAGACCGACGATATCCGCCGATACCCATTCAAAGGAGAACAAAACCAGGGCGGCTGCCAGGAAAGTCAGAAGGATCACGATCTGGATCGTCATGAATGAGCATCCTGTATTGAGACACAATTATATCAGCCGGGTGGATTCGAGAGATAGCTCTCTTCAAAGACCCCTATTGCGCGACGATCCGAAGGCGATTACAATCGAGAGCGCCGGATCCCTTCACCCGCCGAAACTATGCACCCCATGTACAGCCGCCTGCTCCTGGCATGCCTCTCTTTTATATTATCGGCCTGCTTATGCCTTAGTCTGATCAGCATCGCAGGCGCGCTCACGCTCATCCGCTAATCCAAAATGCCACTGAATATCCCCCGCATCAAGGCACTGTGTTTCGATATTGACGGCACCCTGCGAGACACCGACGACGATATGATCCAGATCCTGTCGGGCTGGCTGCGTCCGTTCAGGTTTATCTTTCCGGGGCGAGATCCACAGCAGTTCGCGCGGAAAACAATAATGTCCATCGAAAGTCCGGGCAACTATCTGCAGGGTCTGCCGGACCGACTGGGCATTGACGGGTGGCTGGACGCTGCAGTCCGGCGATTAGCTCCCAGGGGCGGCTCGCACAGCGGCAAGCGCTATCAGATTATCTCCGGTGTACAAGAAATGCTGGCCCGGCTACGACCGCATTATGCGATGTCGGTGGTCAGCGCGCGCGGCTCGCGAATTACGATGGAGTTCCTGGATAAATTCGAGCTCAGGCAATATTTCGAAGCCATTGCCACTGCCCATACCTGCCGGCATACCAAGCCCTACCCAGATCCAATCATTTGGGCTGCCGGAGAGATGGGGGTAAGCCTCGAAGCATGCTTGATGGTTGGGGATACCACAGTCGATGTTCGTGCCGGGGTTGCTGCAGGCGCTCAAACTGCGGCAGTCCTGTGTGGTTTTGGAGAAGAGGCCGAACTGCGCCGGGCCGGCGCGGATTTAATCCTACCAACTACTGCTGATCTTCAGGCTGTACTACTTGCAAAAACATAAGAAAATAGATCTCAAAAACTATTGTATTAATTCCATTTTGCACATATAATAACAAACGTGATGAAGAGAATACACTTGTTGGGGATTACACTCTTCATAGTTTGTTCCATGCTTTTGGGTGCCACAACCACCCTGGCCCAGTCTGGTACGGATGAGCCAGAGAGGTCGCTCTATTTCCCCGAAACGGGACACACTTTGACGGGGGATTTTTTAATTTATTACAAGGACACACCCAACGCAGAATTGGTACTTGGGAATCCCATCACCGAGCCGTTCGAGGACCAATTCAGCGGACACCTCGTCCAATATTTTGAGCGAGCCCGCCTAGAAAAAGGGGATGGAAATGAGCTTGAGCTAGAAGTCTTCGCTTCTCCTCTGGGATACTATATGTACGTCCCCAGCACTGAGCTGTACAGCCCAAAAAATCTGCCCGGATGCCGGTATTATTCCGAATATAAGAAACATGTTTGCTACGCGTTCCTGGACTTCTTCGAGGCGCATGGTGGTGTAGCCCAGTTCGGTTATCCAATCTCTAACTTCGAAATCCGCGATGGCTGGATCGTGCAGTACTTCCAGCGTGCCCGGTTCGAGTGGCACCCTGAACTACCCAGTGGTCAGAGAGTAAAACTGAGCGACCTTGGCAGTCTGTACTTTGATATGATCAAGGAGGACCCAAAGAGGTTGCGGCCTCCTGAGTTGCCCGTCGGTGGCCCTTTTATCCAGCCGGTCCTGGATCTCCGCGTGCACGCGTCTCTGAGGAATGCCGCCACGCACCAGGATGGAGAGCAAACCGTCGATATCGTCGTACTGGACCAACGCATGATGGCAGTGGCAGGAGCAGATTTCACCCTGGAAATTACACTCCCTTCAGGGAAAACGTTGGAACCGGTGACACCCCTGACAACTGATAAAAACGGTATCGCTCACTACACCTTCAACTTTAAAGGCCAATCGATTGGCAGGGCAATCGTCAAGGTCAAGGTTAACTATGACGGTCTCCACGCGGAGACCGTTAATACTTTCCAAATCTGGTGGTAATTTAATCCAGCGTAAGAACTGGAGAAAATAATATGGTGTGATTTGGGCGGCTGCGCCGCCCAAATCACACCATATTTCGTCATTTCCAGGTATCCCGTACTGACGTTAATCTGGATCAGCCTGG
>CAZGIX010000020.1:0-36638 GCA_964525785.1 uncultured Anaerolineaceae bacterium | reverse complement strand
TTTTCAGCGGGATCAAGGCGACGTCAGCGGCGCACAGGTAGTCGACTATCTGCTCGCGGCTCTGCTCGGGAACGAAGGTGAGGTTGGCGAGGTTATATCCCTGTGCCAGGGTGAGCAGGCCAGCTTTCCTAGGACCCTCGCCGACCAGCAAGATGTGGATATCGGGTTCTGCCTGGAGCAGCCGGGCGGCCTCGACGACCGTCTCCAGGCCCTGCGCCAGCCCGTGGATGCCGGCGTAAATGACGACGAAGCGCTCGCCGAGACCCAGCTCCCGGCGCACTCTTTGCCTGCCGCCCATGCGAAAAGTGAATAGGTCGACATTGGCGCCGTTGGGCACCACAACCAGCTTCCCGGCAGGCACGCCGCGCTCGACTAGGCGGTTGTAGATGCCCTGGGTTACGACCACCACCCGGCGGGAGCGGCGATAGCAGGCTTCCTCCAGGCGGGTCGCCAGTTGGATGGCGCGTGGATTGGACAGCGCCCCCAGGGCGACAGCCGACTCGGGCCAGAGATCGCGCAATTCGAAAACCAGGGGGATGCGGCGCAGCTTCGAGAGGACTAACCCGGCTCCACCCACGAACAGCGGCGGCGAGGTGGCGTAGATCAGGTCGTAAGGCTGGCGGGCTAACAGCAGACCAGCCAGGATGGCGTTGACCATGTAGGTGAGATAGAACAGCATGCGGCTGCGGAAATTCTTGACCGGCGAGGTCTTGACCCACACACGGATCACGTCGACGCCGTCTAACTCAGCGCGCTCGTACAGGCGGCCTTTGTACTCGGGAGGGATGATACCGGAGGGGTGGTTGGGAAACTCAGCCAGCACCGTCACCTGGTGACCGAGCTGGACGAAATTGGCTGCCATCTCGTAGGCGCGGGACTGGGTGGCGCCGGCTTCCGGCGGGAAATACTGAGAGAGGTAGAGGATGCGCACCGGATTCTTCTATCTCTTTAGAGCCAGGATATCCTGGTAAACCGCATACAGATGCTGCTCCGCAGCCTGCCAGTTGTATTCAGCCTGGGCCGCCCGCCTGCCAGCCTGGCCCATCTGCTGCCGCAAGGATGGATCCTGGAGGGTGGTTATGGCCTGGCGGATGTGATCGGAGGTGACTTCGGGCACCAGCAGTCCGCAGCCTGTGCCCCGTACGATGCTGCCCAGGTCGCCGACGTCGTTGGCGATGATCGGGCGACCGGCTGCCATGGCGTTCGACAAGGTGTTGGGGGCGTTGTAGACTGCCCCGGGGTAATCGGGCAGCAGGCAGTAGTAGATCACATCGGAGAGCAGGAAATGCAGAGGCACCAGCTCGGGAGGCAGCCAGCCCAGGTAGCGCACGTTGACGGTACGGCTGGCAGCCTGGGCAACGGCGTCGCTCTGGTGACCGTCGCCCCACAGGAGCAGCTTGACCTCGGGTACTTGCGCCGCGGCTTCGACCAGCGGCAGGAGCAAACGGTTGCGCGAAAAACCACCGATGTAGGAGACCACGTAATCATCGTCGTTCAAACCCAATCCGGCCCGGGCAGCGGCGATCTCGGCGGGTTGGACAGCATCAAACAGGGATAAATCCTGGTAGTTGCCAACGACGGTGACGTGAGCCTGTCCCTGTTTAATCAGCTTCTGCGCATAGACATTACTGGCGGTGATGGTGGCATCGACACGCTTAAGCAGGTATGTCTCCAGCCAGCGCAGGGAAGCGACCATGAATCCCGGAAGATACTGAGACATGAGCGCCGGATACTCTTCGTGGGCGTCGAAGACGAGAGGGCAACCCAACTTCTGCTTGATCCGGATACCAGCATAAAGTGTATCCAGGTCATGGCAATGGACAGCATCCGGTTTCATCTCCAACGCCAGGTTGAAGGCTGCTCGCCAGAACAGCGGTGTCTTGAACAATTGCCGCGGCCCGGCGCCATAGCGGGTAGGCACGCTGTGCACACGATGAATTTCAACTTGCTCATGCTGCTCAAAGGCGGGTAGCTCCGCTTCACGATCCCAGCACACCACACTGACTCGGTAGCCAGCTTGTGCCAGGGTGACTGCCTCGCGCTCGACACGCGGGTCCGGGCGGTAAGCGTTGGAAAGCAGCATGAGGATGTGTTTCATGAATCTAATTCGGGTTTAAAAGGGAATTGATGCATATCACCTACTTGATCTGCTTAATTAATTGTTGATATAGTACTTCCATTTTTTCCATTTCAAAATGGTGGTTGGCGCGTTGTTGAACAATAGCGCGGCCTCTCTTACCGAACTGCGCTTGTTTTTCCGGGTTACCCAAAACATCCAGCATCAAGTTGGCAAGTGCGCGCACATCCTGGGGATTGACCAATAAACCATTCTCATCATGGTTGATCCATTCTCGCAGCGAAGGCAGGTCACTGGCGATCACAGGGACTTCGCATGCCATTGCCTCGAGCACTGAAACAGGTGTCCCATCGCTAGATGGGATCGAAACCGCAAGTGAAGCTAACCGGTAGGTATCAACGTTCCTTTCCCAGGGGTCCATGCGCTCCAGCCAAAAAACGGACCGCGTAATACCCAGCCTATCGATTTCTGCCTGGACTAATTCCCGGTATCCTGCTTCAGAATTGTAATCGCGCAAGACTAAGGATGTCTGCGGGAATTTATGATGGGCGATGGCAAAAGCCTTCACGATATTATCCAGATTGTAGAGTGAAGTTGCCGCGCGCGGGCTAAGAATGACTGGGCCATCTAGTATCCCGATAGACGCTCGTAACCGATCTGCTGAACCTGGAGAGAACAAGTCGACATCGACTCCCCACTGGATCAGGTGAGTTTTATTGGGGTGTGCCCCTAAAAAAATCGCAAGATTCTGAAGATCTACCGAATCGACAGTGATAAGCTCAGCACGGCCTAGAACAAACTTTGCCAGGAATCTGGCGATGAAGGAATTTTGCGGCTGGATGTATAAATCACTTCCCCAGGGGGTGACGACAAATCGTGGATGCCCGGCTAACACTCCGGCCCAACCGGCGGAGTTTACGCGGTGGGCGTGTAAAATGTCGGCCTCCCAATTCGCCGAATAACGCCTAATAAACAGACCCCAAAACCAGTACCTGATTTGACGGAGCCTGGTGAATCTCGGCAAATCAATAATTTCCATTCCGTGCCATTCGTATTTTAACGGTTCATCTGCAAAGAGCATAATTTGATGCCCATGCGTTGCAAACCAAGTGAGCCAACGCCGGGTGTGCGTGCTGTTGGGATTGGAGATGAAGGCGATGCGCATAGCCTAATACTTTTGATAAAGCGCCAGCCAATGAGTTCGCGGGAACAAAGGGATACGATCCAGAATTTCACACAGGAAAAGTGAACGACGGGCGACGGATGCTGCTCGATACGGATGCATGCTAAATAATGCCACGCGCTTTAAGCCGCCAAAAAGTCGGTCAACTTCTGTAAGCGGTACGCCTCGCGTGGTTGGTGATGTTCCTCGATGAAAGTCATACCATAATAGCCACCCCCCCGGCTTGAGCACTTCCACTATCTGACATGAAACCAGATGCCGTACATCATCATTGAGAATTGAGGAGAAAACTGTAAACGAACAAACAAGATCGAAGGATTTTGAGCTGAATGGGAGATAACCTATGTCTCCTACCAGGAAGTGAGATAGTTTAGGAGATATTTGTTGAGCAATCCTAATTCTCTCAGGCATTAAATCGACGCCATAGAGTGATTCGGGTTGAGCTTGCAAACTTGTGAAGAAACGTAGCAAGCCGCCAATACCACAGCCTGCATCTAAAATTTTTATCTGCTCCAAAGGTATCGAATATTTTTTTAGAAGGTGGATGATTGCACGTTCTTGAGTTTGGCGATAATATATGCTTATTGGATTGAGCGGATGCCATGGATAACTTGTTTCTGTTGAACGTGGCTGGTAATTTGAAGAATATACCCGCCTGATACGGTCAAGTTCATCTTTAGTACTCATGCAAATTTTATCATGGATATCTTATTTAAAATATCTGCCAACTGGCGTGTCTGTAACTGGCGGTTAAAACGGGCAACTACAGACAAATCAGGCGCTATTTTGAGGGTTTGGTCTGCCCAACTCTTGTAAAGCTGCCCCAAAGCATTCGAGATGGCAGAGATATCATCAGGTGGAACAATGGTCCCGGCCTGCGCCTCGCGTATCAACCTGGAAGCTACGCCATCATTTGCAAGGCACAGGATTGTTTTGTGAGCAGCTAAATATTCGAATATTTTTCCGGTATAAACCGCCTCTGTGCCATGCCCACTACCAATGATTAGTAACAAGATATCGGCGGCTATCAGGTGGGAGAGAGATTCTCTGTGAGGTAGATAACCTCGGATTTCTACCATATCATCCAGCCCGAGTTTTTTCACAAACAGTGCTAATTCTTTCCCTGTGTTGCCAATAAACCGCAACAACAATTTTCCAACTGGGACAAGCCCGTTGTCCAATGCCTGTCGAACTCCGTGGAGAATTGCTTCTGCCGTCCGGCCCTGGTTGTAAAATGAGCCGTTGTAAACGATCATCATTTTGCCTTCTGGACGTTTTGCTTCAGATAGGCTGGAGAAATCATCAGGATCGAATCCATTAGGGATCATATACACTTTCTCTGCCGGTAATCCAGGGATGCGCTCGCACAACGCCTGTTTCATTGGATCTGAGACAACCACGACAGCGTCTGCGGCAAGAGCGACTTTCCGTTCTAACCTTCTGGCTAGGGATTCGTGTAATGGAGTTGCAAATGTGTTCGAGAAATTGTTCACCCACGGATCGCGAAAATCGGCGATCCACGGGATGCCGGCAAGTGCCTTCAGCCGCATGGCGATCAAATGCGCTGTATAGGGGGCGGATGTTGAAATGACCGCTTGTATTAGTTGCTTTTTTAACCAAGACTTCGCATGTTGTACTGCAAACGGGTACCAGCCTAACTGCGGATCGACTACTAACAGCCACCTGGTCAGAAAATCTCGTATTCGCCAGGGGAGCCATGTGGGAAGCATAAAGATCCTGGTCCGGTGGACTTCTAACCCGAAAGGCAGGTCTCCCTCAAGGCTGGTATCTTCGATTTTCTGCTGCTCCAGTACTTCTGCTGAGAGGACATATGGCTGCCAATCAAACCGATCCAGGTATTTCACGAACTTGGTAATACGTTGAACACCTGCTCCACCCATCGGCGGAAAGAAATAAGCGACGATCAATACTTGTTTGGATTCTAAGTAGTCGAACCTGCTCATGAACCTAATTCTCGGAGAATGTTGGCCTTTGCATTTTGTTTAAAAAACCTGTCGCCAATTTGTGCCATAATTGGCTGAAACCGTTTTTCTTCGATAGCGTTTAGGAGTTCTGTCGGTGATTGAATAAGGTAAGCGTGACCAGTTTCGACTAAATGTAGTACCATCTCGTGTTTATAAAGTGGCAATATAGCCGTTGGGACTCCCAAACCTAATGCTTCATAATGACATGTGGAATAGATGCTAATGTGCAAGTTGGACTGATTTAACAGCGAAAAAGTGGAAGGTGATTCGCTTCCCAGCAAGATTGTCACGAGATCACCATGTTTTGTTAAAATTCTGTAGTTATTTTTATCCCCTTCAGCGGGGTGGAGTTTTACAACCAGACGAAGGCATAATCGTTCTTTAGCAATATCCAGAAATTCATCCAGAAACCGGACCAACTTGGTTGTGTCTTCATTCTGAGTTGTGATCAGAATTGTAAAAGGTGTAGATTCCTGTCTGCGAGGTTGCTGTCGATACTGATCGATACGTAGACTCCCGACTGATCGAATTTCCTCGTCCCAAAAACCATTAGCAACCAACTCATCTCTCCAATAATCGCCATAAACAAAAATCTGATCTGGTAAAGGCATGTGCTTTTTATAGGGAAGGGCATATTTTGTCCAGGAATAAGCAGTATGATGCCTGTTGATCAGCCCGTGTTGAAACTCGATAACACGGATCCCTAATTCCTTTGCGGCTGCTACCAGACTTATATACTCTACCGCAGTCGTAAGTAATAGAGCCCTGGGGCGAATGCGCTGCAGGATATTGCGATACAAACGTTTCGACCAATAGAAATTCTTGAATGCTAACTGAAGCCGCGCAGGAGAATATTCTTCCAGGGCGTAGTTCTTGATAATTGCCCGGCTAAGATCAACAGCAGTTCTCGCAAAACGAACTGGCAAGCCCATTTTCATAAATCCGCCAGTCAGCATTTTTATTCCCATGGTGGTCATCGCACTTGGAATCAATGCAGCTTGCATGCGTGGAGCGTAATGCAGGTTAACCAAATTTTCTATCTTAAAGATAGACTTCAGTTCTGGCAGGATATCATCAAAGTAGATATCTTTATAAAGGCCACCAACTTGCTCTGCGCGATTACTGGATTGCACCATAATAACATATTTCACGCTTGGTAAAAAAAGCATGCGGGCGAAATCATTAAGGGCAAGTGACAACCGTTCGCGTAGGGCAACTTGATTAAAAGCAGCGGTGGGATTACTCGGAGGAGAAATAAAACGGTAATAAAGTGTAAAGTGTAGCAAAGGCCAAATGCACCATCCATCGACCTGGAAATGTAATAAGTCAGCAGTTGATTCAATTTGGCGGAATCGTGTATCGAGTGATGCCTGATCTTCACCCATAAGATTATTTACTGGATGGTCTAAATATGGATGATCTATCATCTGTTATTTTTCATTCTATTTTGCATCTGCGCGAAGGTCTGTGCCAAAGCCAAGCGCATCCCTGTTAGCTCGCGAGTCGTGAAGAAATGGAAGACGTAGAGGAGTAACGGAAATGTGAAAACAAGTAGGAGTTTGAAAATCAAGGAGACAAATACAGTTTCGAATCTGATCGATACCCCCAAGACGTACAATGGAGTAACAATAGTAAACAAGACAGCCAACCGTTTAAATTCATACGGAATAGGATAAATCCTACGCGCCTCTCGAAAAACCAATGTAGCAGAGATCAGATAACTGATAACGGTGGTCCAAGCCGCGCCTAGAATACCCCACTTGGGAAGCAGGATCATATTCAGGGTTACGTTTGTGATGGCAGCAAACCCAGTAAAAACTGGAAGCTTATTTGTTTTCTTCGTATAGAATAAGGAATTGACGGTTATAAAGTAAGCCCCATTAGCAATTCCGGCGAGGACCACTACTGGTATGACAGTATAGGCATCCCAAAATGCCGGATTTGCAACCAGCACTAATACTTCTCTGGCACAGGCGCTGATGCCTAATGCCAAGAATAGGACTACAATTGCATAATAGGTAGTCAGTTGGGCAAAAATTCTTGGCGCATTTTTTTCTTCTTTCGCGGTGCGGAAGAAAAAAGGTGCCCAGGCCATGTTGAATGAGCTCAAGAGAAGATCCAGGATACTCGCAAAACGGTAACCAAGCGAATAAAGCCCCAGTTCAGTAAGGCTCACATATCGTTCCAATAATAACCGATCCGAAACACTCAATGCCCATCCTGCCAATTGGTGCGGGATCAATGGCAAACCGTAAGCGAGTGAAGCTCTAAGTTTATTCACATCAAATCTCAGGTCAAGGTTGAGTAAGGAGACCAGCGTGAAAGGAATGCTAAAGATGATGGCTGAAAGTAATTGCCCTCGTAAACTACCCTCTGCACCCAGCCTCAATACAGATACGTAGTAGATGATTGCCAGGGTGTTCAGGAGGAAGCGCCCCACCGTGAATGTGATGTAATAATTCGCCTGCTCTCGCACGCGGAATAAAGCTAAAGGGATGATCGAGGTGATGTTGACAAAGGCAATGCACAACACCAGCCAACCATAAGGTTGAAATGGGACTTCCCTAAATAAAGATCGAAACAAATTCTCGCCTTGCCAGATGAGAAGAAGCGTTGCTATAAGGGAAAAAATATGCAAGGACAGCCATACCGTTCCATAGAAGGCGCGTTGTTCACGCTTATCCTGTAAGTAATCATAATGAAATCGGGTGATGGTATTTCCCAGGCCAAGTTCCAGGAAAATACTCATAATTCCTAATAGTGAGGTAACAAAGTAGAGGATGCCATAATCTGCCGGAGTCAAAAAATTTGTATAGAGAGGAATTAAAATGAAACCAATTGCTTTTGGTAGCAGGTTACCCAAGCCATAAATTGCTGATTGTCCAGTAATACTCCTTATGCGTGAAATCATCCTCGACGTAGATCCTTTATATAATCTTCATATAAGTTTGTTGGTTTCTAACTTATCCCTGAAGAAAAGCGGTAATCTTTTGTGCTGCTTGCCCGTTACCAAACGCCTCGACTGGTTTTGCTTCGACATGCCAGGCATGGCTCTGAACCGCTGCCAGAATACGCTGCGGGTCGGTGCCGGCGACTACATTCCAGCCGGCCTGCACGGTCTCCACCCATTCGGTCTCGGGGCGTAAGGTGATACACGGCACGCTGAAGAAAAAAGCCTCTTTCTGCATACCACCAGAATCGGTCAAGATAATACGGGCATTCTGCTCTAGCATGAGCATATCCAGGTAGCCAATTGGTTCAATCACTTCCACGTTGGTGGGTGGATCCAGCCGGATCTGCGCCAGCGCCTGCCGGGTACGGGGATGGAGCGGCAGGATGATCTTTTCACCTATCTGTGCGAACGCGGTAAAGATGTCTCGCAATGCCATGTGGTCATCCGTGTTGTAAGAGCGATGGATCGTTGCCAGCAGGTAGGACTTCGGCGGGATTTGCAGGGTGTCGAGGATGTTGGACCTGCTCTGGGCGAGGTTGCCAAACATCAGAACGGCATCATACATCGGATCGCCGACCAGGTGAACCCCTTGGGTAATCCCTTCCCTGGCAAGGTTGTTCACGCCTGTCGGAGTGGGGCAAAAAAGCAAGTCAGAGCAGTGATCGGTCAGGACACGGTTGTGTTCTTCCGGCATCAGACGGTTGAAAGAGCGCAGACCAGCCTCGACGTGCGCCACAGGCAGGTGGACTTTGACCGCGGCTAAAGCCCCGGCAAGCGTCGAATTGGTGTCTCCAAAAACCAGCGTCCAATCGGGTTTTTCGTGCAGCAGGATCGACTCAATGCCGACTAACATGGCACCGGTCTGTTGAGCATGGCTGCCCGACCGAACATCCAGGTTTACGTCTGCCTCAGGAAGGCCGAGCTCGTGGAAGAAAATTTCGGACATGCCGTGGTCGTAATGCTGCCCAGTGTGCAAGAGGTAACACCTGGCACCTGCCTGGCTCAATGCCCGGTGAACCGGCGAGGCCTTGATGAACTGCGGACGTGCCCCTACCACCAGGACAATATTCATGAAGCCCCATTGAAGAAAGACGCTATAGCCTCAACCACCCTGGACTGGTCTGCGACCGTCAGCTCCGGGTAAATCGGTATGGCTAAGGTTTCGAGGGCGGCACGCTCGCTGGCGGGCAGGCTGCCCGGAAAATAACCCAGGCTGGAGAAGCACTCCTGCAGGTGCAACGGTACGGGATAATATACTTCAGAGCCTATGTGCTGCGACAGCAGGTAAGCCTGCAGCTCATCCCGGCGTGTTACGCGGATTTGGAAGAGGTGGTAGATATGGCGTCCCCAACCTGTCTCTGCTGGGAGCTGAACAGGATAATCGCCTACTTCACTGCCTGGTGCCGCCAGGCAGTGCTCGACAAACAAGCGGCGATAATTTCCTGCGTTACGCTGGCGTGCTGCAGTCCACAGATCCAGATACTTGAACTTAACGCGTAAAACAGCAGCCTGGATTGCATCCATGCGGAAATTACCGCCGACCAGCTTATGATGATACTTGGGTCTTGCACCGTGGGTGCGCAGCAGGGCTACTCGCTCTGCCAGCTCGGGGTTGTTGGTGAGGACCATGCCGCTGTCACCATACCCGCCCAGGTTCTTGGAGGGGAAGAAACTTAAACATGCCAGGTCACCAAAAGACCCAGCGCGTTTCCCTTTATATTCCGCGCCGATCGCCTGAGCCGCATCTTCGATGACAGGCATGTTGAACCTATCGCTGATCTCGAGGATCGGGTCCATGTCTGCCACCTGGCCACAAAAATGTACGGGAATAATAGCCCGCGTACGAGCGTTGATCAATGGCTCGATGGCTTCAGGGCGGAGGTTGAGCGTTCCAGGGTCTATATCCACGAATACCGGGCGCGCTCCGAGGCGAGCAACAGCGCCAGCCGTGGCGAAGAAAGAGTATGATGAAGTGATGACTTCATCGCCGGGTTTGACGCCCAGGGCCATCAAGGCTACCAACAAAGCATCCGTACCGGATGAGACTCCGATACTGTACTGGCACTGTGAATAAGCGGCGATTTCTTCTTCCAGAGCAGAGACTTCAGGTCCCAGAATGAAATGCTGGGATTCCAGCACGTGATCCAATGCAGCATGGATCTCTTCACGAATGGATGCGTACTGTGATTTTAGGTCGAGGATGGGTATAGGGGTAGGTTCGTTTGGGCTCATTTGATGGGTAGGGGTTGATCTTCGGGCCAGTCCAGGCACCGTAGTGCGCCTGACTCGGTTACCTGGTACCGCCATTCGCTTTCGGGGCAACGGTAGATGCCCTGGGTATCAGGAACCGGTAAGCGGTGCCCGTGGCGGCTCATCCAGCCTTTGTGGCGAGCAGGCACGCCAAGCATTAGGGCGTAATCGGGCACATCCTGGCGGACCACTGCGACGGCGCCAATGAAAGCGTATCGTCCGATGGTGATCCCACAGACGACGGTAGCGTTAGCTCCGATCGTAGCACCACGCCTGACTAGGGTGCGGCGGTACTCGCTCTTACGAACGATCTGCGAGCGAGGATTGGTGACATTGGTAAAAACACAAGATGGACCACAGAACACATCGTCTTCCAGTTCAACGCCTGTATAGAGCGAGACATTATTCTGGATTTTTACGTTATCTCCAACGATGACGTGACTGGCAACCATCACGTTTTGACCCAGGATACAATTCTTGCCGATCCGTGCTTCCGTCATGATGTGACAAAAGTGCCAGATTTTAGTTCCAGCCCCGATGACACAAGGCTGGTCGATATAGGCACTGGGATGGGCGAAATAAGCAGGCGGGCTCGAGCTCATTCTTTGTTCCGCAGCAGTGGGTGTGCTGTGGTGTCAACCGGAGCCAGGGGAGCATTCCGCAGCTTATACACCAGGTCGATGGAAGGTCGCGCTTCGTCAATGCCAAATCCCCGGCCCGAAAGCGTCTCCTCATAAACCCTCGTATGCAGGTTGGTGAAGCCTTCGGTGAACTCGACTTCTTCGCCGTCAATCGTAATCGAGCGGAAGGTGCTTTGCTTGCCAGGGGTAACCGGGAAGGGCAGGTCGTCTTTGTCGATCGAGAAAAACCATTTCACCCTCGCCCTTTCCAGGGCGAGGAAGCCGCTCATCCGCTGGGTATCGGAGTAATGCACTCGGTAATCTTCGACTTCACCGAACAGCCAGAGCAGGAGGTCGAAGAGATGGATCCCGATATTCGTGGCGATCCCCCCAGATTTTTCGGGGAAGCCCTTCCAAGAAATGTGGTACCAGGGACCCCGGCTGGTTACATAAGTCAGGACGACTTCGTGCGAGGCGGTTTTCGGTTCGGCTGACAGCCTGTTGCGCAGCTCAAGCAATTTCGGATGCACGCGCAGCTGCAGGATGGTGTAGATCCGCTTGTCGTATTCGGCTTCGATCTGCTGCAGGGCATCCAAATTCCATGGGTTGATCACCACGGGTTTTTCGCAAATGGCGTGCGCGCCTACCCGCAGGGCAAGACGACAATGGGCGTCATGCAGGTAATTGGGTGTGCAAACGCTGACATAATGCACGCTTTGCTCAGTCGGACCCCGGCGAAGCTTCTCCAGGTGGCGGTCAAAACGCTCGATCTCAGTAAAGAACTGAACATCGAAAGAATACTGGTCCAGGATGCCTACCGCATCTTTGGGGTCGACTGCAGCGACAAGGCGGTTGCCGGTATCGTGGATGGCTTTTAGGTGGCGGGGAGCCACGTACCCCCCCGCCCCAATAAGTGCAAAATTATATGTCATAAGTGTTGCCATCGATTCAAGTGACCTTCATATTATAACTAGTCTTGCGGTCTTAGAGGTATTGTGTTATTTTTATAAGGCTTTATGCTCCATCAAGCCTAAACCTGTCGAAGTGGATTCTAATATGCCAACCAAATTGAGCCGTTTTTGCGAAGGGATAATGGAAGCCGCCTGGCTTTTTGCTATGATCCTGGTTCCCCTATTTTTTAACATCTACTCAAGCCGGATTTTCGAACCCGATAAGATCACGATCCTGCGCAGCCTGGGTCTGGTGATCTTGTTGGCCTGGATTGTAAAAATCATCGAACAGCGGGGGATCGTTTGGGAGAAGCTAGATCCTGGATCGTCAGGCTGGAAGGGATTGCTGAAAATCCCTTTGATTGCTCCAATGGTCGGGATTGCCCTGCTGTACATCGTCTCGACCATATTCTCGATTACGCCCAGCGTCAGCTTGTGGGGGTCGTACCAGCGGCTGCAAGGCACGTATACAACCCTGTCTTACCTGATGATCTTCGCCGCCATCGCGGCAAACCTGCGCAAGCGCAGCCAGGTGGAGCGCTTGATCACCGTTATCGCCCTATCGAGCTTGCCGGTTGCCTTGTATGGGGTGCTGCAGCGGTTCAAGATCGACCCAGTACCCTGGGGCGGGGATACTTCGATTCGGATCGCCGCCAACATGGGCAATTCGATCTTCGTGGCGGCTTACCTGATCATGGTATTCCCACTGGTATTCGGGCGTATCGTGCAGACTTTCAGGGCTATCTTGAAAGACGAGGGCATCCTGGCAATCCAGGTGGCGCGAGCGACGGTGTACATCTTCATCGCGGCGCTACAGATCATCGCGCTCTATATGAGCCAGAGCCGCGGCCCGGCACTGGGCTTTTTCGCCAGCGGATTCTTCATGTTCCTGCTGCTTTCGCTGTACTGGCAGAAACGCTGGCTGACGATCGCAACGGTGGGCCTGGCAGTCCTCGGAGCAGCCTTCTTGTTCGTCTTCAACATCGATAATGGTCCCCTTCAAAGTCTGCGCAGCCTGCCAGCCATTGGACGGTTTGGCCTGCTGCTGGATGCCGAGAGCAACAGCGCCCTGGTACGCAAGTACATCTGGGAAGGTGCGGCTGATCTGGTTGCGCCGCACGATCCCCTTGAGTACCCTGATGGAAGCCAAGACCGCTTCAACTTCTTGCGACCGCTCATCGGTTACGGCCCTGAGAGCATGTACGTGGCATACAATCCGTTCTATGTGCCTGAGCTTGCGCAAGTCGAGAAGCGCAATGCCTCGCCGGACCGTTCGCACAACGAGACCTGGGACTCGCTGGTTATCACCGGCGCCCTGGGGATCATCGCTTACCTGGCGATTTTTCTATCGGTGATCTATTACGGGCTTAAATGGATCGGATTCGTGCCCGATTCTCGACAGCGAAGGCTGTTTTTTGCCTTCAGCCTGGCAGGCGGTCTGATTGGCGGGGTGGGATTGATTTTCTGGCGAGGGGTTGAATATTTCGGCGTCGGTATTCCTTTCGGCATACTGATCGGCCTGCTCCTTTACATCACCGAAGCAGCCATTTTCGCCCACTTTGAGGCGCCTCGCTCACCGGGGGAGGCGGCGCGCAAGCTGACCCTGATCGTCTTGCTGGCGGGGATTGTGGCGCATTTTGTCGAGATCAACTTCGGAATTGCCATCGCATCGACACGCACTTATTTTTGGACGTACTCGGCTTTAATGTTGTGCGTGGGCTACATACTGCCTTTGTACAACCAGTATGAGCTGCCCGGCACCGCTACTGCACAGGGACCATCTGTAGTATCCGAGCAGGTAAAGAGCCTAAAGGCTTCCAGCGGTGGAAAAAAGCGGCGCAGCGGCAGAGAAGCGGCGCGGGGAACCGCCAGAAGCTTCCCGACGGGCATGCGTGAGATCTTGATCCCTGCGGCACTGGTCAGCACCGTGTTGATGACGCTGGGATATAACTATATAACAAATTCACGGGGACTCGAATCGGCGCTCGCAATACTCTGGTCTGCCTTTACCCGCCTGCCGAATCGCAATTACGCGCTTTCGTACGGGATCCTATCGTTGATCCTGACAACCTGGGTAGTGCTCAGCATGGTGTTTAGTGCGGAGGAAAATCAGAACCGCCCGGTATCCAGCTGGTTAAAATCGATGCTGGCAGTCCTGGGGATCTCGGGTGGCATCACGCTGATCTACTGGCTGATACACGCCGGTACGCTGGGGACGATCGCCAGCACAGCAGCTTCGACGCTGGACGCCGTAATCGAGCAGGTTGGTCGCTACGAGAACCTTCTGGCAAGTTTTTACATCATCGCCTTTATCCTTCTGCTAGCTCTGGCCTATTTCCTGCCAGAAGAGAGGACTGGCAGGCAGCCCGGTTTCAGCCTAGCGGGGGCACTGACAGCGGGTGCCGGCCTTATCGTTGTGCTCGTTCTGGCGGCTACGACGAACCTGCGCGTTATCCAGGCAGATATCGCCTTCAAGCTGGCGGAGCCATTTGCGCGAGACGAGCAGTGGCCGGTGGCGATATCGATTTACAACCGGGCCAATGAGCTTGCTCCGACAGAGGATTACTACTATCTATTCCTGGGAAGGGCCTATCTGGAGCATGCTAAATCACTGTCGGAGGCTGACGAGCGCGAAAAGTTCATATCCCAGGCAGCAGACGACCTGCGCAAAGCCCAGTCCATCAATCCGCTGAACACAGACCATACAGCCAATTTGGCACGCCTGTACAGCCTGTGGGCATCCTATATGCCGGATGATGCATCCAAGATGGAAAAGGCAGGCACGTCGGACGAGTATTTTTCGAAAGCCGTCACCCTCAGCCCGAACAGCGCCCGCCTGTGGGATGAATGGGCGCTGCTGTATCTGAATATTTTCGGCCAATCCGATGAGGCAGTCGAGCGGCTGAACCATGCAAAAGAGATTGATCCGAAATACCATTGGACGTTTGCGCTGCTGGCTGAGATCCACAACCGTTTGAGTCGGGCTAAGACCGACCCTGAAGAAAAGAACCAGGAGATCAGCCAGGCAGCCGATTATTACGCCCAGGCCCTGGTGCTGCCTACGCCCGGAGAGCCAGCGGCAAAGTATAACTATGCGGTTTCCCTGGCTAATTTAAGAGCCCAACTTGGACAGATGTCAGACGCCATCAAGGCATACGAGCGGGCGCTGGAAGTAGCGCCGGCATCGGTAGAGAAATGGCGTGTAGAAGAGACGCTGGGGAATATCTATATCCAGATGGGGGACGCGGCATCTGCGCTGGTGCACTACCGGAATGCCTTTGCTCAAGCACCGGATGATCAAAAGGAGAGGCTGAATACCCTCATCAACCAGCTGACCCAACCATAAGCCTTTCTATGTTCGCACTCACGTTCGGTACGTCGCTTGCTATCAGCTTGCTGCTCGTCCCAGCCGTTCGATATGTCGGAATACGGCTGGGACGTGTTTCTGTACCGCGTGAAGATCGCTGGCATCGCAAATCCACCCCAACACTGGGTGGCGTGGCGATCTTCGCCGCCACCTTCGCAGCCATCCTGATCAACGAGGTTATCTCAGGCGGTGGGAACAACGAGCATATCGGCTTACTGGTCGGGGCGTCTTTTATCTTCTTCCTGGGTCTGTATGACGATTTCAGGCACATTTCCCCACCCACCAAGCTGATCGGTCAGATCCTGGCAGCGGCAATCGTGATCTATTTCGGGTACACGACAAACTTCTTCACCCCAAGAATAGAAAACACGATTGTGGCGCAGATCCCGAACATTGGATTGACTTTTTTGTGGCTGGTGGGCATCACCAACGCTATCAACTTGCTGGATAACATGGACGGACTGGCAGGTGGGATATCCTTTATCACTGCTTTCATCCTCAGCTTCTTCTTCTGGCAGGCGGGGGATACGGGGCTGTTGGCTATCTCACTGGCTTTGGCGGGAGGGACGCTGGGTTTTCTGGTATTTAATTTCCCGCCAGCCTCGATATTCATGGGGGACAGCGGCAGCCTTTACCTCGGATTCAGCCTGGCGGTGCTGGCTATCGCCCGTCAGCCTCAAGCCTCGAATGTCTTTGCCATTATGGGGGTGCCAACCCTGATCTTTATGCTGCCTATCCTGGATACGACCCTGGTGACGATCACTCGCATTCTGCGCGGGCAATCACCAGCTCAGGGAGGCCGTGACCATACTTCCCACCGGCTGATCGCCTTTGGATTCAACGAACGCCAGGCTGTCCTATTGTTGTATGCCGTGGCGTTGGTTTCGGGGATTGCAGCCCTATCCATCGAGAGGCTGGAATACTGGCTGAGCCTGTTGTTGGTGCCTCTCCTGGTGGTTTCCCTGGCGCTGCTGACAGCGTACCTGGGGAGCTTAAAAATCGTATCCAATACTGCGACAGGTGGTCACCGCACGATCACACGCTTTATCGTGGAGCTGGCTTACCGTCGACGCTTGTTCGAGATCATCCTTGACCTGTTCCTGATCGGGATTGCCTATTACCTGGCGTTCTTGACCTACTACAGATTCTCCATCACCGCAACCAGCCTAGAGCTCATCTTAAGCTCGCTACCCCTGGCATATATATCGGCTTATATTTCGTTCGTTGTTACCGGGGTGTATCGCCCGGTGTGGGAATATCTTGGGATAGGCGATTTTCTTAATCACTTTAAAGCTACATTGGGAACGATCGTATTACTGGTGGCAGCCATCGCAATTTTTAACTCGTTAATCAATTTCCCACAGGTCATTTTTCTATACTTTGCGATTTTTTTATTCCTGGGCCTGGCGGTAACTCGATCCTCGTTCAGGATCCTGGATGCCCTCCAATCGCAGCGCACAAGCACCAAGGTGGAGCGCGTGCTTATCTATGGGGCAGGCAATACTGGAGAGCTGGCAGTCCGGTGGATCCAGACAAATCCGCAGTTCGGTTTCAAGCCGGTCGGTTTTCTGGACGATGATCCGACCAAATTGGGGCGCCAGATACACGGCATCGATATCCTGGGCGGAATCGAGCAGCTCGATATTATTTTGGAGAGGAAAGGCATCCAGGGATTGGTCATTGCCGTCGATGCAGAATCTGGCGCGCCGGGGATTGATCAGGTCATTCAAATCTGCAGGGAGAAAGGCTGCTGGGTGCGGGGTCTTAAGTTAGATTTTGAGCTGCTTGAACAAAAGGAGCCGGAAATATGAATTCGATCAATAGCTATTTTCACGATGCGCCCATACCGATGATCCGGGTAGCCGGCACACACAGGGAGATAGGCAGGCAAATCGGTGAGGCGGTCAAACCGCAGGTCGTCCACAGCCTGGAAAGCACCCGCAACCTGCTGGAAAGTATCTATGAGGATCTGCAGCTCACCTGGGATAGCGCACAAATACAGGCACGTAAGTACATGCCTTTTGCCCAGGAGCGCTATCCACAATATGTCGATGAAATGTCAGGGATCTCGGAAGGTGCCGGGGTAGCATTCGATGATATTGCGGTTTTAAACGTGATTGAAGCGGTGACCATGGACGCCTTGCACCTGACAAAATGTACCAGCCTGGCAGTGAACGAGCAGCATACAGCCGATGAACATGTATTGATCGGTCATAATGAAGATTGGCTGCCCGAGGATGAGCAGGACGTCTATCTGGTACATGCCTCGCCGGTGGACGAGCCGCCGTTCCTGGCGATGTCCTACGGTGGATTACTGCCCAATATTGGGTTAAACGCGGTCGGAATTGCGCAGTGCTGCGATTCTGTGTACCCCAATGACAGCCGCATCGGGATACCACGCGTGATCGTTTCCCGCGCGGTGTTGGGGGCAAATACATTGGGAGATGCAATCCGGTCGACAATCACCCCGCACCGTGCTGCCGGATACAACCACCTGATCGCCCATGAGAGCGGCGAGCTGTACAACGTCGAGGTGTCTGCCAAGCAGTTCGCGATCTTATATGGCGAAGATGGCTTTGTACTGCACACAAACATATACCTTGATCCGCAAATGCAGGCCATCGAGTATGAGCCAGAAGAGCTGATCGACGCACGCATCCGCTACTTTCGAGCGCTGCGTTTGCTCAAATCGACAAAGATGCATACGCCAAAGACGATCCAGGCGATTTTGAAGGATCACACCAATTATCCGAACTCGATCTGTAACCATGCCGAACACGGACCGACGGCGTTAGACCGAGAGAAGAGTATCAACTCGATGGTGATCGATTTAACTGCCAAATCTATCCAGATTGCCTGGGGGAATCCGTGCTCGAATCCGTACCATACTTACTACCTGGAAGCTTGATCAGGTCCTGGCTTTCCCCACAAACCATAGCCTGCTAAGCGGCGCGCTTCCCGGCGGGCGTGCTGTTCGAGGATCTCGCCGATGTGGGAGACTTTTTCGTCGACCGCGGCTTTTAGCCAGATCTCCCCATGCTGGGCGGTGGCAACGCTCCCGGCCCCATATGCGCCGGTAGCCGTGTCATCATCCCAGGGTGGATTAGCGATCAGCGCACCTCCCTCGACCCAATCCATATAATATGCCGGAGAGGAGATGAAATCCATCTCATCCACCCCTCGATCCATATGCACAAGCTCAGGGCGGAGGTGGAGGATTAGCGAGGTTTCAAGCTCGCAGGCATGCCCCATACCTCCGACCGGCGACCGGCGATATTTTTCCAACACAGCTATACCATCCGGGCCAGATAAGTACAACCAGGCGGTAGCGCAGAATGTACGTCTGTGGCGCTCGCCGGCGTACTTAGCGATGTTTACCAGAAATGAGCTGTTGCCCCCATGACCGCTGATCATATAAAAACAGCAAAAACCATTCCACACCAGATAGTCGATCACAGCCAACCAAAAATCCTCGAAGGCGCGCCCACCGCAGTTCAATGTTCCTGCAAATGAAGGCCGGTGAGTGCTGACGCCGTACGGCATAACTGGCAGCCGGAGTACGCTATCCGGTTGGGCGCCGGCTACTCCCTGAGCAATGGCGTCGATTATCAAGGTGTCGGTGGACAGCGGCAGGTGATATCCGTGCTGCTCCGTATGACCTACTGATATCAAGACCACCCTATCTTTTCGATCTGCATCCGAAAGACCATCTGTCAGCTTCGGCCCCAACCCCACCGGTACCCCGGGATACAATGAAATCTGACTCCCGCCCAACCCGAGGTCAAGACCTTGCGGCGTCAGGATATAAACCCGGGTAAAGCCATCGTCGCGCAGGCTTTCGACCAAGTTGGAGAGCAGTCTTTTGAAAACAGGCTCAGGTACAGAGATGAGGCTGCCATTCCAGCCAAATGGCACCGGAGGGAGCAACCCGATCTGCGCCGGATCGGATAATGCGCTGGTCAAGCGGTCTAGTGGATAGCCGCTGCCAAGTGGAATGACCAAAGGCAGATCGCGCGGGAGTGCGTCTACCTCAGGCCAGGTAAGCTCATCGAAAGCAACAAAGCGTGCCATATCAATGCCCCTCCGGGGAGAAAGTTTTATCGGGATTCCTGATTATGCCTGGATTGCGAAGAAAGATCAAAAGAACCAGCACGGTTGCGAGCCCACCCAATGCTGAGGTAATGAATGTAATCTGGTAGCCGGCAAATTCAGCCAGCCAGCCTCCGAACAGAGGCGCCAGGACCGTGACCGGTGCGATGAAGGTGTTAGCCATACCGATATATGCCGGGCGATCAGCCAGGTTGCTGAACTCGGGCACCATTGCCATGGGGATTGTCCAGACAGCGACATTGGCAATGCCTGCCAGGATGGACACCAGGTAGAACCAGCCAGGGTCTGGCGCCCAATAAGCCAGTATTCCACTGGTTATAGCGGATAACATGCCGATCGCCATGATCCAGCGGTAGCTCCAATGGTCGCCGATCCAACCCATCAGCGGATTCGCCAGGATGGATGTAGCCATCAGAACGCCGGTCATGATGCCGATTGACATTTCATCCATGCCCATCACAGTCACCACGTAAACGGTGTAAAAAGAAAAACCCATTACGGCAACCTGTGAAAGCATACGAACGATCAAGAACCAGCGGAAATTGGTGTCCATCTTCAATATAGAGGCGATATTTCGCCAAAATGTGCCGCTGTCGGTTGGTGGAAACTGCTCAGGGTTGGCTGGCTCCCGCACCATAAACAAGGCAACCCAAGAGACGACAAGGGATAAGCTGGCAAGAAGAAAGCATAAAGTGAAATCCAGGGGTGATTCCAGGTCGCCGAGGAGATAACCGGCGAGGACAGCGGACAGGCTGGCCAGGACATTAAACGCAGCCGACTGGATTCCGTAAACTGTGCCGCGCCGGTCAGGTGGGAAGATCTTGGCGATCAGGCTTTGCCAGGGTGTAGCTGTGAAACCAGCACCAAGTCCTTGCCAGATCAGAAGAACAAAAGCCAGGAACAAGGCCGCGGAGGTGCTGATGCGGGGCGCCAGCCAGGCTAACAGGGCCAGTCCGAGAAATGGCAGGCGTTCATGGATAGTGATCGCCAGGACCATCGGTTTATAGCGCAGCTGCCGTGATACTCGGTTGGCGATGAGCAGCTGGGGCAACTGCCAGCCCATATTGTGGATGGCGGGTATTAAACCGATCAATATGGCGGAATCGGTCAGCGTGCTTACGAAGAGGGGGATAATGGTCACGAATGAGGCAAACCCCATCGCCGAACCGAAGAATGCGCTGTCGAGAATATTGTATGTGAAGTTGTACCGCAGATCTTTCAGGATGGCGGCATCGGGGAGGGCGAGAGCCTTGGAACGATCGCTCATGTATTGCTGCCCTTCGAGGCGGACAGCTTACGCTGGATGCGTTTGGACCTGTGATCTAGATCTGCCAGCCAGATTTCACGCAGGTAGGGGTCGAATCCGGGAGAGCTGACGATATCGATTGCAGCCTGGGTGTAGCGATTGGCGAGCTGGAGATCACGGGTGGTGTGTTCGTAGAATTTTGCCAGCTCGATATGGGATGGGATGTGGCTTCGCTCAGCCCCAGCCGACCAGAGCAGGCAGGCTTGATCTGTGTTCCCGGCTCGCTTATATATCGCCGCCAGCCTCTCGATCGCACCCAGGTAGATCACCTGGGTTTCATCATCACCCTGACCTTCCAGGTGGTGCAGGGCATGGGTATAGAGTTGGATCGCCTGGTCTAAATCCCCCAAATCTTCATAGAGGCGCGCCAGTGCGACCAGATCGACTCCATGCTCGATCTCGAAGCCGGTGGGATTGGCTATCAAGCCGGCGGTGTGGTTCAGTAAGGCAGCCAGCGAGGTAACGTCCACGGCATTGTGGTAGAACACGCTGCGCAGGGGACCTGGATCGCCGGAACGCAGATAGTCGAAATACATCTGCGGGATCATCCATCCCGGGACATCTTCTTCGGTGCGGCTAGCTCCGAGGATATGGGCTTCGATGTTGCCCAGGGTGCGGCTGGGCAGGCGGTCGCGCCACAGCTTGCGAGCGAGATGCAACAAGTCGATGTGCGCATAGTCATTAAGTGGGCTGCGCCATCCGTGGCTGATGAAACGTGCATTCAAGAGCGGGACGTCGAATGCTTTTCCGTTATAGCTCACTAATGCCTGGCAGGAGGCGATGAACTCTTCCAGAGCAGCGAGCTGAGCCGGTTCCTCGAATGGATCCCGCATAAAGAACTGGACCAGGTGAAACTCATCGGCCTCAAAACGACCCACGCCGACCAAGAATGCATACGTGCCGGTACCACCGGATAAACCGGTCGTCTCCGTATCGATAAAGGCAAAGGCCTGGGCGGGCAGGTTTTGCAGGCGCTCATCTCTGGCCCAGTGTGCCAGAACATCCAGTGGGGAGGTCATCTGCAGGGTACTGCGACCGAATGCTTGCCCAACCGGGTAGCGGTGCTCGACGATGTATGTATCACCCTGGCTGGTTGGATGCGTATGTCCGGCAAGCACCTGATCGAGAGAATCAGACGCGGGACGTATATGGGGCGGCGGGAGATCTGCCGCCCCAATCTTTACACCAAGTGACTTGAGCCTATCACTGAGCGAGGGCACTGCGAATATCGTTGAGCCGCTGTCCGCCGGGTGGCATAGACAGCTGAAGGTGATTACTGAATATAATCCAAAGGATTCGGCTTGGTGCCGTTGTATACCATCTCAAAGTGAAGATGGGGTCCAGTGGAATTCCCGGTGCTGCCTAATGCACCGATGTAGCCCGCCTGGAAAACGCTCTGCCCGCAGCCGGCTGAAATGGCGCTCAGGTGGGCATAAGCAGTCTGCCAGCCGTTGCCGTGGTCGATCACGACCATATATCCGTAACCATAGTTGCTCCACCCGGAAAAGACTACCACACCGCTATCGGCGGCAAAAACCGAGTTGCCTGTGGCGCCGGCGATGTCAATTGCCGTGTGTATGCCCGAATATCCGTACCCGGAGATCGAGCGATCCGTCGTAGGCCAAATAAAGGTGCCTGTGCCTACGGCTCCTTCGTAGATAGATCCGCAATAGCCATCGCCGTAGTAGCGAGCTGAAGCGGGGTTGCTGCGGCTGATGGCCGGCGGACCCCAGTCCTTCAAAGCGCGTTTACCGCCGGGAATGATCAGCCAGGAGTCGGCTGTGATGCCGGGGCTGATTGGATCGGTGGCGGTCAGATCCAATTGGTTGCCAGGATAGTTCAGGATTTCATTTACATCTACTCCGAAAAAGGAAGCGACGCTTGCCAGGTTATCCCCACTATGCCACTGGTAGTACGTGCCATTGGTGGGCAAGATGTTCAGCACCTGACCGGTGGATAGCAAGTGAGGATTGTCCTCCAATATCTCGAAATTGCCCCACAAGATCGTCTCCGGCTCCAGGCCATATTGATCGGCGATGCTAAACAAGCTGTCTCCGGTCTGTACTGTGTAAGTGATCACGTTGGTGCGCGGCCGGGTTGGGATGATCGTATCCAGCATCACCTTGCGGGAGACGCCGATCACTCCAGGGTCGTTTTGGATCATCAAGGAGGAGAGCGAGATCTCTTCCGCCTCAGCAGCAACCCCTTTAACAGTAATAGCTTCCGTATTTGCGGGTGCTGATTCGGCAGGGGCTGCCTGTGTAGATCTTGAATTTACCCAGGCTAACCACCCGGGCAGTCGCACCCAGGCGACAATTCCGAGGGCAGCCAATGAGATTACCAGCAGCAGGTTTAGAGCGTAACTAAATAGCCGCTCACCGCGTCGAGGGGCGCTTTTCCCTTGCGGCGATAGATCGGGCATACTATCTCTCCTATCTGTAGGACAGTCGCAAAATATTCGTTCAGGATCACAACTGCCAATTCTACTACAGATAAGGACCGACTCAAGCGGGCTTCTTTACCACCAGCACCGAACAATTCGAGTAATGGATCAGTTTACGCGACACGCTGCCGAGCAGCCAGCTCTTGACCTGGCTGAGGCCGCGTGATCCGACAACGATTAAATCGATATCGTTCGACTTGACGTATTCAATGATCTCTGTGGCAGCATCACCCCTCTTGAGAATAATGGACGCCGGTCGATGTAGGGGATCCAAGTATTCGACTGCCGCTTCGAGCAGTTTGTGTCCCGCAGCTTCCTGCTCTGAAAGAAGATTTTCGATATCCTCGTCTTTCATCAAAGGAGGTGGGATCACCATCTCCGGTATCGGGGGCCAGACCGGTACCGCTTCGATGGCGACAGGCGGGGGTGACAGGACGTTGATCAGGTACAGCTCGATGTCCTCTGGAAGGGGGAAGCAGGACAGGTAATCCAGAGATTTATGGCTATAAGCAGAGCCATCGATGGCGACCAGGATGCGTCGTAAGGGTTTATACGGCGCACGAACGATGAGCACAGGCCAGTTGGCATACTCGACCACCTGCTGGGCGACTCCGCCGAGCAGGATTCCAAGCGTGGCTCGCAGCCCCTTTGCCCCCATGACAATCAGATCCGGGTTGAACCGGTCCGCAAACTCGATCAGCTTTTCAGCCGGGTAGCCCAGGACCATTTCAGAGATTACAGTGATCCCACTCTGAGACAGGCATTTCCTGGTTAGTTCCAGCGATTGGCGCAGCTTTTCGTGCTCCGAAGTTTGCAACGGGGTAAATATGGAAACTGCAGTGATGGCAGTCCCTGCGGGCAGCGGCAAGGTGCACAGCGTTTGGATAGCGGCCTGGGCGTGTTGAGAGCCGTCATCCGCTAGCAGTATCCGGTAGGGCGGGCAAGACTCGGCAGGCATGGTATTCCTCCTTGGCGAAATGAACAAAACCTGGTTTCCCCTCGTGGAGAGACCGGGCTACAGGTGGAACGATGGATCTGATTAGTCGAACATGCCGGAAGTCCAGGCCTGGTCCCCCGACGTATATACTTTATAGCAAAAATATGACTCAGTTTCAAGTACCAGTGGGATCCCGTTCGAGCTGGATAAGTATTTGTTCCACAGATGTGGTGGGCGCCAGGCAGACAAAATTGCGGCAGATATAAGCTGTGGCGAGATCCCTGATCAAGTCCCTGCCCTCCAGGAGTGGAGGGGCGCCATCCGGTATAGGTAAGGTCGATACTGCCAGTACGACATATGGGCGGTAGCGCTGCCAGACGGCGGATTGGAGGACCTGGATGCCGGGATCGCCGGGTAAACCCAGGATGGCAACTTCGTAGGGGCTGTCATGAGAAGTGTCTAATGCGCATAGCCACTGACTAAATGCGGTTGGGTAGCGCGCGGCAAGATCCTGGATGGCACCCAGCATTTCACTGACAAGCGAACGCATGCTTTGGCTGCCTGTATAAGCCGAAAACTGCAGCAGCGCCAGAGCAGCCAGTGCATTGCCGGAGGGGGTGGCATTATCCTGCAGATCTTTCGGACGTATGATCAGCGGGTCATCCTCATCGCGCGTATCGTAGAAACCAAGATCGCCTGCCTGGTAGTGGGCGATCATATCGCTGACCAATCGGTCAGCTGCCTGATACCAACGCAGATCAGGGTCGCTCTGGTAGAGGGAGAGCAGACCCAGGGCGAGACCAGCTACATCATCAAGAAAGGCATTCTGCCGCGCTTGCCCTTCACGCCAGGAGCGTTGCAGACGACCATCGACGATGAGATGCCCCAGCAAAAAGTCAGCGTTCGTACGCGCTGCTGCCAGGTAATCCGGACGATCAAGATACCGAGCTGCTTCAGCAAAAGCCGCCAGAACCAACGAATTCCAAATGACAAGCACCTTATCGTCCGTCGCGGGCCGTACGCGCGTCTGCCTGTGAGCCAATAAGCGTTTGTGCAGCCTGTCGAGGTGCTCCTGGACCCGGTCGGTGGGTATCCCGAATTGTCCCGCAAGCTGGCTGTCGTCCAGGGCGCGCTGGAGCACATTGTCGCCTTCAAAGTTGCCCGTATCTGTGATGTTGTAGGCTGCGAGAATAAAGGCGCTGTCATCCTCGTTTTGCAGTGCGGAGCGAATTTGTTGGGGTGTCCAGACGTAGTATTTCCCCTCGATGCCCTCCGAATCGGCATCCAGGCTGCTGAAAAAACCTCCCAGCGGGTGGGCCATTTCGCGCAGGATGAAATCCAGCGTCGCCTCACAAACTTGCCGGAAGAACAGCTCGCCGCTGATCAGGTAGCTGTGCAGGTAGACCAGGGCAAGCTGGGCATTATCGTAGAGCATTTTTTCGAAGTGCGGCACCAGCCAATAGTCATCGGTGCTGTAGCGCGCAAAGCCGCCGCCGATTACATCATACATCCCACCTTTAGCCATGGCGTGCAGACAGTGGATGGCAATATCACGGGCAAGGTTGTCGCCTTTGGAAGCCTGCCGCAGCAAGAATTCCAGCGTCATTGGCTGCGGGAATTTCGGAGCGCTGCCCCACCCGCCGTTTTTCCAGTCATAGGACTGGGCCAGCGTGAAAGAGGCTTTGCCGATCGTCCCAGGGTCCAATTCTTTGGCTGTCTCTACGTAATTGGCAGCCTGGCTAATATATTGTGCAATTTTGTGGCTGGATTGAAGGATCTGTCCCCGATCTTGCTCCCAGGCGTTGTGAACACTTACTAAAACCTCACGGAATGAGGGCATGTTATAGCGTCTGACGGGAGGGAAGTAAGTGCCCCCATAGAAGGGCTGCCCGTCAGGGGTCAAAAAGATGCTCATAGGCCAGCCGCCCTGTCCGGTCATGGCAGTGACGGCACTCATATAGATGCTGTCCAGATCGGGGCGCTCCTCACGGTCCACTTTGATGTTGACATAGTAGCGGTTCATTATGTCAGCGATCTGGGGATCCTCGAAGGATTCATGCGCCATGACATGGCACCAATGACAGGCAGCGTATCCAATGCTCAAAAATACCGGTTTATCTTCCCGGCGAGCTTTACCTAACGCTTCAGGCCCCCAGGGATACCAATCGACAGGATTTTCTGCGTGCTGGAGCAGATAAGGCGAGTTTTCGTGGGCAAGCCGGTTTGGCATGGCAGCTCTTTATTCACCGAACTCGAGCTCGAATTCATCATCGTCGCCGTTCGTTTCACCGGAGGGAGAGATCTCGATGTCGCCGAAGAGACTGCCCTGCCGGGCATCGATGCGGTTGCGTTTGATCAATTCGAGCATGGCGAGAAATGTAACCACAATCTCCAGACGTGAACTCGCAGACCGGATCAGGTGCTGGAAAGTAGCCCGGCCGCGTTGGCGGAGCTGGTTGACGATAAGGCCAATTTTTTGCCGGATTGTGACCGGTGAGGGCGCCACAACTGTCTTTAAATCTGGTCGCAGATCCAAGCTGGTGAAGATCGTGCGGGCTGCCTCGACCAGGTCGTCGAGGGTCAATCCGCTCATGTCGAGGGTACCCACATGCTTTGGGGGAGGCGTCAGCCGCAGATGGGTCTTCAAACCACCGGCCTCGCGGGTGGACAAGAACTCGGCAACCCGTTTAAAGCGCTTGTAAAGGATCAACTGGCGGGCGAGCGCTTCACCGGGATCTTCTTCGCCCTCTTCGCTCCGGGGCGGGCGCGGCAGCAGCGCTTCGGATTTTATCTGGATCAAGCGGGCAGCAATTACCAGGAAAGCTGATACCTGTTCAGCGGCTTGCTCCGGCAGGCTGTGCATGTATTCCAGGTATTGGTCGGTCACTTGGGCAAGGGCCAACTTGGTAATGTCGAGCTCGGCACGCTCGATCAGCTCGAGCAGTAAATCGAGCGGACCTTCATAGACGGGTGTGCTGACCGTGTAGCCCGGCGCCTGGCGGGCAGCGATATCAAGATCCATCGGGGGGATTATACCTGACAATTCTGTGCGCCCATGCTATACTTACCTTTGACAAATGCCAAGTCTATTTCAACCACCGGAGGAACGATGACAACGATCAACGAACCCGTTCACGTCACCGATGCTGCTTTTGAGAAGGTAGTACTGCAATCACAGGTACCTGCCATTGTCGATTTTTGGGCACCCTGGTGCGGTCCCTGCAGGATGGTAGCGCCGACGCTGGAAAAGCTGGCGAAAGAATACGCCGGGAAGCTGTTGGTAGCCAAGGTCAATACTGACGAAAATCCGGATTGGGCTAATAAATACGGCGTGCAGGGCATCCCGACGATGCTGTTTGTATCCGGGGGAAAGGTCATTCACCGCCAGGTAGGTGCGCTTCCCGAACCGACGCTGAGAGATATCGTCGTACAGTTCATGGACGTGGTGACTCAAAAAGCAGCTTGAACGGTAAATAAGAAGAGGGTGTCCAAAAAGAAGGGCGAAGCGTGTTGGATCCGTCACGGGTAGCCGTCAAAAGACTGCTTCGCCCTTACATATTGCGGGATGGAGTTTTAAGCGGACACTTTTTGGACAGCCCCTGGCTTTATTTTTCTGTGACTCGCTCGATTCGCGCCCCCAGGCCGCGCAATTTACCTTCCACACGTTCATAGCCCCTGTCGATCTGACCAACATTGCGTATAACCGACCTGCCTTCGGCTGCCATGGCTGCCAGGAGCAATGCCATTCCGGCTCGGATATCCGGGCTGTCCATATTCTCGCCATATAGCGGCGTCGGCCCCTGTACGATGCAGCGATGCGGATCGCATAAGACGATCTGCGCACCCATGCCGACCAATTTATCGATAAAGAACATCCGGCTGGGGTACATCCAGTCATGGAAAAGGATGCTGCCCTTGGATTGCGTGGCGACGACAATGGCGATGCTCATCAAATCGGTGGGAAAAGCCGGCCAGGGCATGACGCTGATCACTGGTATGGCATCGCCCAGGTCCGGCTCGACCTCCAGGCGCTGGTTAGGAGGAACGATGATGTCATCGCCATCCACCTCCCAGGTGACGCCCAGGCGGCGAAATACGATGGCGATCATATCCAGGTATTGTGGACCGGCTTTGCAGATGCGGATCGAGCCATGGGTGACGACGGCTGCGCCAATAAAGCTGACCACTTCCAAATAATCCGGACCGATTGTGAAATCCCCTCCATGCAGGCGGGGTACGCCGCTGATCACCAGGGTGTTCGATCCGATATTATCGATCTGTGCACCCAGACCGTTTAGAAAGTGACACAGCTCCTGCACGTGAGGCTCGGAGGCTGCGTTGCGTAAAACAGTCGTGCCTTTGGCGGTCACGGCTGCCATGATCGCATTTTCGGTGGCGGTAACAGAGGCTTCGTCGAGCAGTATATTTGCACCGTGAAGGTTGCCGGCATGGAAAGAAAATATCTTCTCGCTGCGGTTGAAATCCACTTTTGCGCCTAGAGCTTGAAAAGCCAGCATGTGGGTGTCCACACGCCGGCGACCGATCACATCCCCACCGGGAGGAGGAAGCTGGAGTTCTCCGGAGCGGGCCAACATCGGGCCGGCGATCAGAATAGACGCCCGTATCCGGCGGCACAGATCAGGGTCAAGGTTGGATGGGTGCACCTGGCGGGCGTGGACTTTCCAGGTATGTTCTTGTTGAGTGGCTATCTCCACCCCAAGACTCTGCAGGAGATCCCGCATCGCGTCCACATCGCGGATATTCGGCATATTGTGCAAAATAACTGGCTCATCGGTCAATGTGCATGCCGCCAACAAAGGCAGGGCGGCATTCTTGTTACCAGAAACGGTAACATCTCCAGTTAAGGGGACACCACCGGTGATTGTAAATTTATCCAAATGAACCTCCCGTGAAAACTGGCTCCGGGTACTCCTCACGATCAAGGGGCGGAAATGGGAACCTCCATGGCGGCAAGCCGCCATCGACAAACCCAAACCTCACTTTGTGAAAGCCCTGTGAAAACAGGCTGGCCTGGACGCCAGAGTTCCTTCAGCCTGCTATAATACACGTGATGGGTTCCATTGTACCACTGCTGTATGTCCTGCCTGCGGGGTGGATCGCAGGCATATTGGTGAATTATCTGGCCGATGTGCTGCCCGCATACAGGAAAATAGCCCAACCGGTCTGCCTGTCGTGCAAATCCTCGATGAGCTGGAGCAACTATATTCTATTTCCGAGCGCCTGTGCGGCATGCGGTGCGCCGCGCAAGATGAGGGCATGGATCGTCCAACTGGCCTACCTGGCAGCGGCAGCCGGGCTTTGGTACCGCACACCCACGGGCTGGAATCTGGCAGCGGTGCTGATCTTGCTGGCCTATCTGGGTCTGGTAGCGGTGATCGATATCGAGCACCGGGTTATTTTGCACAGCGTCAGCCTGGCAGGCCTGATTATGGGCCTGGCGTTGGGGATCTGGCAGCACGGCATCTGGCGCACAATAGGCGGTGGTGCCGTGGGATTTGTCGTCATGCTGGCGCTGTACTGGCTGGGATTCTTGTTCATCCGCTACCAGAAGCTCCGCCAGGGATTGGAGCAACCGGAAGACGCATTGGGATTTGGCGACGTTAATTTAAGCGGGGTGATCGGTCTGCTGCTTGGTTGGCCTGGCGTGACGGTTGGATTGGTATTAACGGTCCTGCTGGCGGGTGGATTCAGCCTGGCATATTTGCTGATCAAGCTGGTGCGCAGAGAATACCAGGCGAGCCTGGCGATACCCTATGGACCGTTCCTGGTCGTCAGTGCCGCCTGGCTGCTACTCATCTGAATTCATAATCTTATGAAATAATTTGTCACCTTTCAAAATTATCAGGCATTTTAGTACTAATGTAACGCTCAGGGAACCCAAAATTTCATATAATATGTGATAAGCACATGCAGGAGATGCGATGCGCTGGAAACTATTTAAACTAAGGCGTGGTGAAAGCAGGGGACAGAGCTTCGTGGAGCTGGCACTGATTATCCCCTTGATCCTGATCATGCTGGTTGGGATGATCGAGGTGGGGTTTTTGATATTTAATTACCTGAATGCCCTCGATCTGACGCGCGAAGCTGCCCGTTTTGCGTCTGTACGAGACTACCGCAGCGCTTCTCCCGGCGCCCCAACGATGGCAGATTGCACCAACAGCGATCTGGATTACTATAAAGATACTGCCTGTTTCTTTATCGATCCATCGTTGAATCCGAACCTGCCCCTGGATGCAGCCAAGTATGATGATGTCACCATCTCTGCCTTTGTCGTTGTATCCAGCACCCATGCGACCATCGCTCGCCGCTTGCCTTATAACCAGAGAGACCCCGTTTCTAATGATCTGATTGATCCGGATAATGACGGCGTATGGTCGATGTATAACAACAACTGGCAAAAAGACTGCCAGGGCAATACGATCCTTACCGAACCGTTCTTCACGAACGACGAGATAGAAGACATGTTCATCACACAGGCTCCGAAAGCCAAGGGGTTGGTGCTCGTCGAGGCACATATCTGCTACGACCAGATGATCTATATTCCCCTGCTTTCGGAATACATCGGCTCACCATTTCGCATCCATGTGTACACATTCATGCCAGCCCCGGAAGCAATTCCGACGCCTACGGCGATCCCGTGAACGGAGGCAGAGATCCTATGTCTAAGATAAAAAGACATCTACTGATCCTGCCGCACAACCGAGGCGGCAAACAACGCCGAGAAAATGGGCAGGCGCTGCTGATCCTAGCCATATCTTTTGTGGCGCTGCTGGCGTTTATTGGACTGGTGACCGATGCGGGATCGCTGTACATCACGTACACCCAGCTCAAACGAGCCGTGGATGCGGCAGCGGTCGCGGCGGCAAACAATGTGAAGATCACGACCCCGGGTGAATCGTACGAAACACGAAAAGAGCGCGTTAAGGAAGCGGCGCGCGAGATGATCTCGCTGCATAATATCACCGGTGCTGAACTTGCAGAAGTAGATGTCTTTTTGTGTGATGACTTCGAAATACTTGACCCTGATGAAATTCCAGACGACTTTAATATGTGCCCGGCAGCCGGAGACCCGCCGCGCAAGCTGGCTTACGTCCAGGCGGTGCACGAAGCGCCAGTGTATTTCCTGCGCTTGTTTGGCATCCAGAATGTCCCATTTCGTACCTCCGCCATTGGAGAAGCGGCGACAGTCGACCTGGTGATCGTGCTGGACACCTCGGAATCGATGGGTTCGGATATCGATTGCGGCTCGGATGGCTCTTGCACGCCAGGCTACGATCCCAACAACTTCAACCCGGCGAGCTGCAATGCGGCCAACAACTGCTACCCGCTGCGCCAGGCTAAAGATGCAGCCAAATCGCTAATCGCGCGCTTGCTGCCGGGGTACGACCAGGTAGCGATCGTGCATTATGATTACCAGGCGCATCACGTGTTTGGACTGAGTGATGATATCTCCGCTGCCAGCTCTGCAGTCGACACGGTGTACCTGCACGACGATGCACCGGCAGCTTTGTTGGAGTGGTCAAGTCCCGGACCGATGGGAGGTTATGAGACTTTCAACCCGATATTCCCAGATGACCGGGACGGCAACGGCGTGGATGCAGATCCTGGCGCTCCATGCGAGGACTTGATCGATTTTCGATCTGGAGGCCCCGGCAGGGATCTGTGGGATGACGTGACCGGCAAACCCTGCGATTCCGACACGCTGCTGGATGCCTACGACTGGAACAACAACCGGTTCACCGACCCGAATGGGCATGACGACGATGATGTTGATCACATTCCAGGAACCTTCGAGGATACATCCCAGGTTTCAACCTGCATTGGGTGCGGCGTACGCCTGGGTAAGGAAGTACTGCAGAACGGCGGACGACCTGCCAGCGTGTGGGTGATGGTCTTCCTTTCGGACGGGCTTGCCAATCTGAGTGATACGCATGCCACGAATAACGATATCCCTGCTTCATACAAATACGGCTTCTGCGGAGACGAACCTGGATCGGCTTTCTGGTCGACCTTTTGCATCGACTGGGATACAGATCCACGCTACTGCATTGATGATGATGATGATGAATGCCCGCCCGATACAAGCCATACCAACCAGAGCGGCCCATTCAGTGTGCTCGACTATGCCATGGATATGGTGGATGAGGCGGCTTTGCTCGATTCAACCAATGAAGATGAGCCTCTGGGCGAGGATATGGTGATCTACAGCGTGGCGCTAGGGGCTGCCGCCGCCCAGCCTGAAGTGCTGCGCTACATGGCGAACCTGGGAGATGATGGCTTGCGGGACCCGGCTACGGATCTCTGCAACGGCGTTCCAGCGCAGCAAAACTGCGGAAATTATTACTATGCTCCGACAGGAGCGTTTCTAGATCGGATCTTTGAAAGTATCGCGTCACGCATCTTCACCAAAATCAGCAGGTAACGGCGTTATTCTCCCTGCAGATTTGATGTGAGGATGCCAACGGCTTGCATCGCAAGATGCGGGGAGATAACGCTATGAGGAAAATCAAGCTGCACACTCATTTCAGGGGGCAAGGGATGGTTGAGTTTGCACTGGCTTTGCCGGTTCTACTGCTGCTGCTTTTCGGTGTGATCGAGTTCGGCCGATTGCTCCAGGCATGGATGGCAATCCAGAATGCGGCGAGATTTGGCATCCGCTACGCGGTGACCGGGGAATATAACCTCTCGTACTGCCAACTGGCAGCCGAGACACTTGGCTATGAAGATGCCGACACGTTTGGCACCAGCCCGGCATCCTACGACTGCAAGGTACAACGAACATACTGCGAATCCTTGCCCGAGCCGCAGCAAGATGACTGCGATTACAGCCAGATGACCTCGGAGCTGGAGGACTGGGCGCGCTTGCCGTCTACACGAGATGCCGCACGCACAGGCGCAGCAGGTGCAGCCCTGGATGATGACCCCACTACTTCCGGCGACTACCTGACCTATTTGATCACCCACGATATCCTGCACCTGGGAGATATTACAGACAGCGGTTATTACCACATCACGATCTGCAGCAACCGGGATGGCGACGGTGATGGGGGGGCTGATTTTGCCCGCAATCCCGACACTGACCCGGAAACATGCCTGGATATTTCTGATCCGACCTGGGTGTACATGGATGACGCCGGCGGTCCAGGCGACCGGGTGCGGGTGACGGTGCGCTATATCCACCCAATGATCCTGCCGCTGATCAGCAGCGTATGGCCGCAGGCGCCGCTGACCGCCTGGAGAGAGGGCGTGGTCGAGCAGTTCCGAGTCTCACGCATCAGCGGCGTGGGCGGTCAAATTGGCTTTGCTCCCACGAATACGCCTCGACCCACCGATACTCCGACAATAACACCGGTACCAACGGACACTTATACTCCTATTCCTCCAACACCAACCGATACACCCGTTCCGCCGACGCCAACCAATACGCCCACACCGACGTTTACTCCGACACCAACAGCTACCCCGACTCCCTCGTGCGACGACCTGTTGGTGAACGGGCCACTGAGGTTCAACGGGGATGATATTCGCATCAATATGAGCAATATGAGCGGAGTCTGGCCGATCACAATTTCTCAGGTCAATACGAACTGGGACGAGCTCGAAAACCAGCCCGAAGGACCCTGGCACGATGAAGTCGACCCACTGCCTAGCGACCAATATTTCGACCGCTACTACTGGGGAGCCACGGCACTGCTGAATCCCGCGAATGTGTATCTCAACTCTCCGCCGGATACCTGGGCGCATGACCCCGGGCTGATCATTCCGGCTCTGACGAACAATTACCTGGCGATGGATTTTTACCGGAGCTTTACCAGCTACTACGTGTACTACCATGCACGCGACTTCTCGGTAGATTTAACCTACTCGGTCGGGCCTCTGGCATGCCCGGCGATTAACGTCGTTGGTCTGTACGGGCCAATCGTTGCTCTAGACCCTGTGCCACCCAATCCGATCACAGCGCCGTTCTCGATCCAGGCGACTGCCAGCGATCCGGACGGAACAATCAGCAGGGTACGCTTCGAGGTATGGGACCAAGCCGAAGCCAATATCCTGGGATATACAGATGATTACAACGCCCCTTACTGCCTTTTCGGATCCGCAGGCGGCAACTGCGTTACCCGGGGCCTGGGATACTATTGGCCGAACAGCACCAATCCTATCGAGAACGGGACTTATGTGCTCTATCTCCAGGCGAGAGACAATGATTCCCCCAACCAGTACACGCGCATCCGGGAAACGATCACCCTGGACCTGCCAGAACTAGTGCCATGCGATAATGATGGGACCGGGCTGTTGGGGTCGTACTACACCTGGTCGGGGAGCTCGCCGCCTACGATGGCAACCCTGACCAACTTGGTGCTGGCGCGCATTGATGCGATGGTCAATTTCGATTGGGGAGCCGGCTCGCCTGGTGCGACGGTACCCGACAACCGATTTGCAGTTCGCTGGCGCGGACAGGTGCAGCCGAAGTACGACCAGGCTGAGACCTATACGTTCTATATGCGCACGGATGATGGCGTACGCTTATGGGTGAACGGAACCCGCCTGGTCAATCGCTGGCAGGACCAGTCTGTAACCGAGCGCAGTGGGATTTTAGCCATCCCGGCTGGCTGCGATTTGTATGACATCATTATCGAGTACTATGACAATACCGGAGATGCAATTTCAGAGCTGCGCTGGGAGAGCCCGAGCATACCGAAGGAGTTCATCCCGATGCCGAATCTCTACCCGCCAGAAGGTCCTTTACCGCCGACCGTGACACCTTCGCCGACGCCGGTGAACACCCCAACACCGCTGCCTACAGCAACGCGCACACCCAAGCCGCCGGATACAGCCACTGTAGTGCCGCCGACAGCAACAAGTACAACGCGACCACCCACGAACACGGTCGGCCCACCGACAGCAACGCAACCCAATCCGGCAACCAGGACGCCGACTCGCACGCCTACGGCAACAGTGCCAATGCCGCCGACCAATACACCGACACCCACGATCACCCCGACGCCATGCCTGACGCCGCCGGACCTAGGCGGGTGCCGCTAATACTGTACTGACGCAAGCGTTTATTTCCCTGGGGGTACGTGTTGCAGTTCTGTCGCAGCACGCACCCCCAAGATCACTACACGGATGGTTAATGTGAAATCGACGCGGTCTCTCATAATAGTCGCCATTCTCTTGGGTTTTGCCATGTGCGGACCGGAACAAATGTCTGCCATTCGCAATGCTAAGGCCGCGGAACTCGACAGCGTAAGAAACCTGCTGCCGGTGATTATGTTTGGATATACGTCTGGGACAGGCGCGGTTGAGGGCATTGTATTCGATGCCAGCAGCCCCACGCGAGATCCCGTGCCCGGCATACCAGTTTGCTACCTATCGACCTGTGATACGACCGGCGCGGATGGGACTTACGAATTGCTCGATATCAAAGATGGCTACCGCAGGGTATTCATCGCTGCCAGCGATGAGTATTACGAAACTGTGGAAGGTATCCTGGTCAGGCCTGGACAAGCGACACAGCGGGATATAGCCCTGATCCCCAAGGTGGATTTATCCGATGTATTCATGCGGGTGGTGCTGACCTGGGATCCGACGCCTACCTGGCCGCCGGATGATAACAACAATGACCTGGATGCAAACCTCTGGCTGGAGGCACCCGATCCACCAACCCATATAGACTCCGATATTCTCCGACGTGGCGATTGCACGACCTTTCCGAATGCATGTCTGGAAGCCGATTACCAGAAAGGCTACGGACCGGAGACAATCGCAATCCGGCAGCTTGAGAATACCACGTACTATTACGGCGTCCTGAACTATTATGCCGGCTATGCGGGTGTACCACCGATCACGGACAGCCAGGCAAAGGTCCGTATCTACCAAGAAGGCGATATTTATTACGAGTATTCGGTACCAAGCGAGGGCGAAGGCGACTTTTGGTACGTGTTTTCGATAGTTACAGATGGAACAACAGCGACCATCCAGGAGCAGAACTGCATCATCGCTTACGACAGTGAGATACCCGAGTGCCCGGCAGGCATCCAATCCGAGATCGAGTTGAATTTGCGGCCTCCGAAAGGCGAATAAATCCGGGCAACCGGCGTTGTCTATCTAGAGATATAGCACCACTGAGAACACGGAGATCACAGAGAAGAAGCAGAGAAACACCGCCGAGAGCGCAGAAATCACAGAGAAGAAGCAGAGAAACACCGCCGAGAGCGTAGAGATCGCAGGAAAATTCCGAATTTCTATGTGTACTCTGTTATGTGTTCAAACCCTTAAACTGGCGCTAAATGCGCCAGTTTTGATTCGGCGATTATTGCGTATTGATGGGGCGCGTGCAAGATTAATAACGTCAGTACGGGTTAAGAAAGATCGCTCAGGCCAGAATGTCATTCCGAGATTCGGCTAAACCGCCGAAGGCGGTATTCGGGGATGA
>CAZGIX010000019.1:0-37423 GCA_964525785.1 uncultured Anaerolineaceae bacterium | reverse complement strand
GCAAACTCCTATCTTACCTGAGGCTCCTCTTTCCTGACAACCTTTGCGTGCACACAAGGAAGGGTTGGTTATTGACACGCGTCTTATTTTATGTTAATATTATATCAGAAAACCGGTTGCGCAACCGGTTTTCTGGCAAAGCACGAGCATTTTTCTGTCTCTCACCGTTTCAGGTAACCTTCATTCCAATCCATATAATTGCTCCAGGTATAGCTGGATGAAGCGCGTAACCATAACCGATGTTGCTCAGCGAGCGGGGGTCTCTAAGTCCACCGTCTCGCATGTTATTAATGAAACGCGTTTTGTCGAAGTGGATACCCGGTTGAAAGTCCTGCAGGCCATCGGCGAGCTAGGCTACCGTCCCAGCGGCATTGCCCGGAGTCTGGTATCTCAACGTACCCGCACTGCCGGGCTGCTTATTTCAGATGTCGGCAATCCGTTCTATCACGAAGTGATCATGGGTGTCGAGGAAGTAGCCCTCTCGCACGGGTATTCCGTTTTCTTGTGCAACACCAACTACGACCTGGACCGCGGGATGAAGCTCATCCAGTCCCTGATCGACAAATCTGTCGATGGGGTGCTGTTCATGTCGAGCAGCATGACGATCGAGATGGTGCAGGAAGTGCTCAAGAACCAGGTGTACGCCGTAGTATTGGATTGGGGTAATGCCGGCGTCGATCAGCTCGCCTCCACTCTGACGATCAATTTCGACAAGGGCACTCAAGATGCTGTCCGGCATCTGGTGGCGCTCGGTCACCGGGAGATTGGCTATATCAGCGGTCCGTTAAGTTTGTGGACCGCCCAGGTGCGGAAGGATGCTTTTTTCTGCGCCTGTGCCGAGAACGGATTGGACCCAGAGAGGGCTTTCATCATGCAGGGAAACTTGCGCGTCGAAGGTGGACATCGGGCTTTCGACGACTATCTAAAGCGAGAGCCCCGCCCGACGGCGGTGGTGGCAGCCAACGATCTGACCGCCATCGGTTTTTTGCTGGCGGCCCAAGATCACGGGCTGTCGCTGCCGAGGGATGTCTCCATTGTGGGTCTGGATGATATCGACCTGGCTTCCAGGGTGACCCCACCCCTGACAACCATCTCACTGCCGCGCTATGAGATTGGGATGCTTGCCATGCAGATGCTTTTGGAGATTATCGATAACCCTGCCAGAGGCAACCAACAGCAGGAAGTCGCCACGAGCCTGGTCGTACGCGAATCCACCGCGCGCGTGGCAGAAGTATAATTAGAGATGAAAAGGAGGTGGTCGCCGTTGAAGTGTATCGTTCTATGCGGATTCAAAATTGAATTTGCACCGTTGGTCCATAACTCAATCGTTTCACATTTCTCACTGGAGGAGAATCCATGAAAAAACTTACCACTCTTATCTTGCTCGCCATAGTTGCCATGATGATCCTGACAGCCTGTGGTGGGCAGGCAACTCCCACTGCCGCGCCGGCTCAGCCGGAGGCAACCGAAGCGCCTGCACCTGTAGCCACCGAAGCGCCGGCCCCTGAAGCTACTGAGGCCCCTGCCCCGGAAGCCACCGAAGCTCCCGCCCCGGAAGCCACCGAAGCCCCCGCTTCTGTCGTGGAAGGTTGCGAAGCTCCTGTTGTTGAGCTCAAGGAAGTTCCCCGCGAGGACACGGTGGTGCTGGGCTGGTCTGTTTCTTCGCCCATCGGCGTGACCAACCCGTGGGCGGTGCCGGGCTACACCCACCAGGAAGCCAACAACTTCATGTGGGAGCCGCTGTACTGGTTCGGCATCTTTGCCGACAAGGAGATCCCCTGGCTGGCGGAAAGCATGGAGTACACCAAGGAAGATTTCACTGAGCTGACCATCAAGCTCAATCCGCTTGCCAAATGGTCGGATGGTGTGCCGGTGACATCCAAGGATGTTGTCTTCACTTTCGAAGGCCAGATACAGAACGAGAGACTGGCTTACCACGGGCAGTTCCTCCAGTTTGTGGATAAGGTCGAAGCAGTCGATGATCAGACCGTCGTGGTGACCTTCAAGCAGCCGGCGCCGCGCTTCATGTTCGAAGTGCTGATGCTCAAGTTCGACACCGGCATCCCGATCGTGCCCGCCCACGTGCTGGAGGGCGTCGATGACTGGAACGCCTATCCTGGCTGCTTTGACATGCCGCACTCAGGCCCGTACACCATCGTTAGTTGGGATGCCGCCCAGAAAATCCTCGACCTGCGCGAAGACTGGTGGGCGGTGGAAGCTGGCCTGATTGAGATGCCGCAGGTCAAGCGCATCGTCATGGTCAACCTGGGCGGACAGATCGGCCAGAACATGGACGTCGTGGCGCAGCGCCTCGTCAACAACGAGATGGACTCGGCGCTCGACATGCGCAGCGACCTGATCAAGAACATCCTGGCCCAGAATCCCAAGATCACCACGCACACCGGCAACAACCCGCCTTACGGTTATCTGGACTGGTGGCCGAACTCGCTGTGGGTCAACACACAGCTTGAGCCTTACAGCGACCCACTTGTGCGCCGAGCTTTCAATCGCTGCATCGACCGCGATACGATCGATGAGATCGTCTATGAAGGCGCTAAGATCGCCAATGTGTATCCCTTCCCGCTCTACCCCGGACTGCAAGCGTTCGTCGATAGCCCCGAGGTGCAGGCGCTGATCGAGCAGTACCAGCCGCGCAAGTTCGATCCAGAGGAGGCCGCTGCCTTATTCACCGAGGCTGGCTTCACCCAGAATGCCGATGGCCTGTGGGAGAAAGACGGCAACACGATTTCGGGTGTGATCAATGCCTTTCCTGGCATTCACAGTGACATCGCGCCCGTGCTGGAGGAGATGCTGCGTAACTGCGGCATCGATGCCGCCACGAACTTTGGCGACGACGCCATTACCAACATGACAGATGGTAATGCCGGCTTCTACATGTGGGGTCACGGCGCCAGCCTGAAGGACCCGTATGCAGCTTTCGAGCTGTATCATGGTCGCTTCAGCGCAGAGATCGGCACAACCGCCGGCACCAACCGCTGGTCGCGCTACAGCAATCCCGAGTACGACGCCATCCTGGACGAGATGGCTCCGCTGGCTTCTGACGATCCCCGCTTTCACGAGCTGGCGGTCCAGGCGATGGATATCTACTGGCGGGATGTGATCGATATCCCCATCATCCAGTGGCTGCACCGTATCGCCTACAACCAGACTTACTGGACCAACTGGCCGACTCAGGACAACCTGGCCGCCGGCTCCAATGGCGCCTTCTGGGCCCATACCGGACAGCTGGTGATCACCAACCTGAAGAAAGCCGCCCCGTAAGCTTTCACCGGTAGTTTGAAAATGGGTGGCGCGGTTCCGCGCCACCCAATCTGGTTCATCAAAATACAACCCTGGTAGGTCTGTATAAATCATCCTGATCTCGTCACCAGCCGCTGCTAGGGCGAGATAATCCCGCTCTTGCGATTATAATACGGTTGTGAACCGCAGGAGGAAAATAGCGTGAGTATTCGGAAGGTAATCGAGAGACTGTTCTTCCTTATAATGGTCATCTGGGTTGCGGCGACGATCGTTTTTTTCATCCCGCGCATATCCAAACGCAATCCGGTCCGTGAGCGTTTCGCTGAGCTGGCGCGCACGGGCGGGTTCTCCCCCACCGACCTGGAAGTCATCATTGCCTCGTACAACACGAAGTTCGGCCTGGATAAACCCCTCTTGCAGCAATACTGGGACTACATATCCAGCCTGGCTCGTTTTGACCTGGGCGTATCGATGAACAAATTTCCCAAGACTGTCTCCGAGCTGATTCAGGAAGCGTTGCCCTGGACGCTGGCATTGCTTCTGGTGACTACGGTGATCGCTTTCGTCCTTGGCAATCTGCTTGGAGCGGTAGCCGCCTGGCCGCGCTCGCCGGGCTGGCTGCGCGGTTTCGCCACTCCCTTCATCCTGCTGATGGGCGTGCCCCCGGTGCTGCTGGCAGTTTTTCTGCTGTTCTTCGTCGCCTTCCGTCTGAAAGTGCTCCCGCTAGGTGGGGCATACTCCATCGGAACTGTTCCAAACCAGTCGCTAGAGTACTACCTGGACGTTTTGCGGCACCAGCTCCTACCAGCGGTGGCGTTGATCTTTGGCTCGGTCGGTGGGTGGGTGCTATCCATGCGCGGCATGGGCATCACCATCCAGGGCGAAGACTACGTAAACTTTGCCGAGCATAAGGGCCTGGGAAATTTTGCCATCTTCCGCGATTACTATCTACGCAATGCCATGCTGCCGCAGGTGACCGGTTTTGCTCTGGCTTTGGGCAGTGTGGTGACCTCGGGGATCGTCATCGAGCAGCTCTTTGGCCTGCCGGGTATCGGCACGGTATTGAATAACGCCATTAAGGCCAATGATTTCGTGGTGATCTATGGGGTTGTGCTCTTTATCACCATCGCTATCGCCACGCTGATGGTATTTGTTGAGCTGCTCTACCCATTACTTGACCCGCGCATTCGCGAATAACGGGGACCTCCATGACAGCCACTGCTGCGACATCAACACTTGCCCAGCCAGAATTCCAACAGCCCAAACGCCTGACTCTGCTGCTGCGTTATATGCGCCGCAATCCAGGCCTGATTGTTGGCATCCTGATTCTGCTGGGTCTGGTCTTGTTCACCGTGATTGGATTGCTGACGATTGACACGGAAGATGCTTACCCCTTGTCTGCCAGGCCTAAACAGCCCCCCAGCGTCGAATACCCGTTTGGCACGGACTTCTTCGGTCGCGACCTGCAGGCTGCTATGGTGGTTGGAATGTGGCAAACTGCGCTGATCGGCGTGTTGGCCGGGGCGATAGGCACCTTCATTGGTGTGGTGCTGGGATTCGTCTCAGCCTACTTTGGTGGCAAGATCGACAGTGTCATTAAAGGTCTGTGTTCGATCCTGATTCCGATACCGGTGTTCCTGATCCAGGTGGTCATTGCTGGCTCGCTCGATAAGCGCGATGTGACCATTTACACCATGGCGTTCATCGTGCTGATGCTGGCCTGGATGGGGCCAACTCTTGTCATCCGCTCGCAGGTATTATCGATGAAAGAGCGCCAGTTCGTTTCGGTCGCCAAACTTTCAGGGATGGGAGACACTGAGATCATCTTCGCCGAGATCCTGCCCAACTTGTTGCCATTCATCGCCGCCTCATTTGTAGGGGCGGTGTTCTCCGCAGTATTTGCTTCCTTCTACCTGGCGGTCGTTGGCCTGGGACCGCTGCGCGAGCCATTGTTAGGGAACATTATCTGGGCTGCCCAGTCGCAGGGTGCCTTTTTCAACGGCTGGTGGTGGTGGCCGGTGATCCCGGCGGTTGCCATGGTGCTGATCCTCAGCTCGCTGGCGCTGATCAATATGGGCCTGGATGAGCTGGCTAACCCGCGCGTCCGCCGGACGGAGTGATTGGTAGCCATGGAACCGGTTCTCCGAATCATCAATCTGCAGGTCACGTATTATACCGATGCCGGGCGCGCCAGGGCTCTGGATGGAGCCAGCCTGGAGCTGATGCCGGGGGAAAAGCTGGGGCTGGTCGGCGAATCTGGCTCGGGTAAGAGCACTATGGCGCTGGCGATGATGCGCATGATCAAGCCTCCCGGTCGCATCGAAGGCGGTCAGGTGATCGTCGGCGGCACGGATTTGATGACCCTTTCCGAAGAAGAGATGCTGAAAGCCCGCTTGAGCAAGATCGCTTATATTCCTCAGGGAGCAATGAACTCACTCAATCCGGTCATGCGCATTGGGGCGCAAATGACGGATGCAATATACGCTCACGATAAATCGATCTCCAAGTCCGAAATGACCGAAATGAGCATGCAGGCGCTTGAGTCGGTGGACCTGAAACACAGCGTGTTCAAGATGTATCCCCACGAGCTGAGCGGCGGAATGAAGCAGCGCGTATGTATTGCCATCGGCATCCTCCTTAGACCACAGGTTGTCATCGCCGATGAGCCTACCAGCGCGCTGGACGTGGTAACCCAGCGCCAGGTGATGGAAACCATCGACCGGGTGCAAGATCAGATCGGCGCAGCTGTCATCCTGATCGGTCATGATATGGGATTGATGGCGCAGTTCGTTGACAAGGTGGCGGTGATGTACACCGGGCGGCTGATGGAATTGAGCAGTGTGCGCGAGATGTTCACCGACCCCAGGCATCCCTATGCCCAGGCGCTGATCAGCAGTTTACCGAATTTGGAAAACAAGGGCGTCTTCCAGGGCATTCCTGGTCTGGCTCCGGCCTTGCTCAGGTTACCCAGTGGATGCACCTTTCACCCGCGCTGCACGCATGTGATGGAGGTGTGTAAGACAGCGCGTCCAGAATTTGTCACCCTGAGCGATGGGCGCCATGTCGCCTGCCATCTCTACGCCGAGCCAACCTAGCCATGCCAAAACTGCTGGAATTTAAAAATGTAACCAAGATATACTCCGGCGGAGGTTTTCTCTCGAAAGGTGGTTCGACAACCGCGTTATCCAACCTCTCGCTGACTCTGAATGAGGACGAGCCCACCATCATGACCGTAGCGGGTGAAAGCGGCAGCGGCAAGACCACTCTGGCGATGCTGTTACTCGGATTCATCTCGCCCACCTCAGGCCAGATCCTGTACCGGGGTCAGGATATCAGCGCCTTGAAAGGTGAGGACAGGATCACCTTTCGCCGTGAGGTCCAGGCGGTCTTCCAGGATCCGTTCGCTGTCTTCAATCCGTTTTACCCGGTCGACCACCTGCTGACGGTGCCGATCAAGCGCTTTAAGCTGGCGAAATCTAAGAACGAGGCGCGTGACAGGATGGTCGAAGCGCTCACGGCAGTCGGGCTGCACCCACAGGACATCCTGGGGCGTTTTCCGCACCAGCTGTCCGGCGGGCAGCGCCAGCGTATCAACGTCGCCCGCGCTCTGCTGCTCCAGCCGAAACTGCTGGTCGCCGATGAGCCGGTTTCCATGGTGGATGCTTCCCTGCGCGCCAACATCCTGGAGACCCTGCGCACTTTGCAGACCAACTACGGCGTTTCGATCATTTATATTACCCACGATCTGACCACTGCTTACCACATCGCCAGGTCCATTATTGTGCTCTATCGTGGGGCCGTCATGGAAGCCGGCGATGTGGATACCGTCATCAAGGCTCCCCAGCACCCTTACACCCGGCTGCTGATCGATTCGATCCCCTGGCCTGATATCAACCGGCGCTGGGGTGAAACGGAAATCAAGGCGCGCGAATCCGACCAGAGCGACGTTGGTCCTGGCTGCCGGTTTTACGCTCGCTGCCCGTTTGCGATGGATAAGTGCAAGAACCTGCCCCCACTGTTCCGGGCCAGCGAGCATCAGGCCGTCTCGTGCTACCTGTTTGAGGAGCACCCTCAAATCGTGCCGGAGAAACTGTCCGATTTACTGCCGGTCTGACGGCGCGCCTGCTTCACTGAGCAGCCTGTGGTGCAGATTTGCTCCCAGGTGGCTGGCATCGAGCTCCAATACTCGCTTGAACTGCAGCCTGGCAGCGTTTTCATCCCCTAATCCCAGGCACCCCAGAGCCATCATATAATGACAATGCATGCGGTTGCGCCGGGAGAGGTTTTCCTCGAAAACTAAAAAATCCGGCAGCGACACCGCAAAATAATCCATTTTGACCTCATCATCCAGGTGGGCCTGCCCGTAATCCACAAGCTTGTGAAAGATGCCTGCCGCCTGGGCAGTGTTGCCGAGCTTCTTATGCGCCAGACCCTGGTAAAAGATCATATCCGGCGGCTGGTCATTGTAATATAGGGCTGAAGATGGCTCGCTCAGACCTACGGTGGCGCGCTGGAAGTGCTGCTGGGCAAGATCTCGATCGCCTAACCCCTCCCAGGCACAGCCCAGGTAGTACAGGACGTTGTTCTCCAGGGCTCCATAGAGCTTGCCCTCTCCCAGGTTGTGGGGGTAGCTCTGTGCCTTTGCCAGGCAGTCCATCGCCTGCGTGTATTTGCCCTGCTCGATCAGCCTGCGCGCTTTCTCCACCAGGCAGGTGACGTACTGCCCGGTGGTCTTGCCCTCCCCGCCTTCCCAGGGATGAAAGTTGCGCCTCATCAGCGCCTCATAGGCCTTGTCTGGCATGCCCAAGATATTGAGCAAGGTGATGCGCTCGATGGACAGGTCGTCGCGCTGATGGACCAGGTGGGGGTATTGGTCCAGGTGCTCCAGCCGCACCTGGGGTGACCAGTTCAGCTTCTTGTAGAGCTGGTCCAGCTCGAAGAGCAGGCGCGCGTCCGCACGATTCAGGGCGAAAGCGGTCTCCAGGCTTTGCTGGGCCTGGCTCAAATCGCTGCGTTTGTTGGCATATGCCAGCCCCAGATTGCGGTGGGTGGTGGGGTAGCTTGGATCGATCTGCCTGGCGTGCTCCCAGGCTGCGATGGCTTCGTGATACCGCCGGTGGGCGTACCAATAATTGCCCAGGTAGTAAGGCGCGCGCCCGTCCTGGGGATTGAGGCGGATAGCTGCTTCCAGCGCCAGCACATCTTCCAGGCGGTTGGGGAAGCAGTAATCCGGGGGAATGCCGGCTGCCTCTTTGAATGCCTCCAGAGCCTGGGCCTCATCGCCCGCCTGGACCTGCACCCAGCCCAGGATATAGCTGAGCATGGGATCGCTCTGGCGCGCGGATCCCAGCACGCCGGTTGCCTCCTGCCACAATCCGGCATGGGCATAGTCCAGGGCTATCTCTATGCAGGTGTTGGCATCCCCTCGGACTGTGTTCTGAAAGCCCGGGTCGCCACCCAGCAGGTAGCGCTCCCACATAGCGCCGTATTCTACGCGGTCGAGAGATAAGGCGTGCTCGATCTCCCGGGCGGCAGAGTGGGTCTCGCCCTGCCTGCGCAGCACCGCGATCTTCAAGTGGCGGGCTTTGTGGTGGCGTCCGTTGCGGCTCAGTGCGCCTTCGAGCTTCTCCAGCGCGGCCTCGAGATGCCCGGCCCGGCAGTCAAGGCGCGCCAGCTCCAAGTAAGCCGAGTCCTGCCAGGCGGCGTTCCAGACCGCTTTGTGGAAGGCATCGTAGGCTTCCGGGTAGCGGCCTTGCATCTTCAGGCACAGACCCAGGTTGTAGTAAGCCTCACCGTCGTACGGGTTGGGATTGCGCAAGGTCAGGCGCTTAATCGCCTTGCGGAAGTATGGCTCGGCCTCGGCGAATGCCCCGCGCCGGTAGAGCAGCAATCCCATGGCGTTGTTGCAGCGGCTGTCGAGCGGATCGCGCCGCAGGGCCTCCTGGTGGTACGGCTCGGGGGCATAGGTGGCATGGCGGTACTGCTCCAGGTGCAGCCCGTTGAGATACAGCTCCTCGTTGGAGGCGATCTCGTGCGGGGGGCGCGCCGGGGTGGCAGGGGCAGGGATGGCAGGCCTTTCATCCGGCAGGGGCGTGAAGCTCACCAGCTCGACATCGCCGTCCAGCACCGCCAGGGTGAGGTCCTGAGGTTTGGAGTTCTCGGGCAGCTCTACTATCTCTACCAACGCCTGCTCGGGCGTGAGCTCCAGCAAGCGCCCATACAATACCTGACCCTGATGGGTCAGGCGCACAGTTGCCCGGCGCGGGCGGGTGACATAGACCCCGACCTTCGCCTGGCGACCATCGATCTCCAGGTTGACGACCGCTTCCGTGGAAGCATTCTTCGCCGGGCCAATCTGCTTGTAGGGCAGGAAAACCTGGCGGAAGCTCTTCTCCTCTCCGGGCTGCAGCCAGGAGAAATCCGGCTGGTTGTCGGTAAAGGCACCGCACATCAGCTCGATATAGGGGCCGTCTTCATCGGTCAACTGCCGGTCCCATGCCTGCCCGAAGTCGCCGCTGCCCCATGTCCACTGTTTTTTCCCCGGCACGATGTGGTGGTTGGCAACGTGCAGCATGCCTGCCTGGAGGCGGTGATCGTAGTCGCCGACAAAATCGAAGTCGGAGTGATATGCCATGTACGAAGTGGGCACAGGGATGTTCTTATAGCGGCTGATATCCGTTCCGGGGAAATAATTGACCTTGTAGTACACGACCGTCGCGATGGGGAAATCGGACACATCCCTCTTGCCGTGGTTCATCACCGCGTGCACATCTGGCGGGAACACCGATTGGTACTCGTCGTGGACGTGCACCGCCGGGTTGGCCCACCATAGGAAGGTCTGCGGCTCGCTGGTGCGGTTGTAAAGCTGCACCCGGATCTCCATGATGGCGCGGTCGGGGTAGAGCGTGATGCCGTGCATGCCCTTGGTGCGGCTCATGCGCTCGATCTCAGCGCACCAGACGGTTTTGCTGCCATCCGTGTTTTCGTCGATGCACCAGTCCAGCGGCTCGAAGGTGCTCGGGCGGTGGTGCTGGGGCCAGTTGAACTCGATGCCCCCCGAAATCCACGGGCCTGTCAGGCCGACCAGGGCGGGCTTGATCACCCGGTTGTAGTACACGAAGTGATAGCCGTTCGTCTTATCCAGCGCCATCTGCACTCGCCCACCGATCTCGGGCAGTAGCATGACCTTTAAATAGCGGTTTTCCAGGTACACTGCCGTGTATTCTTTATCATGCTTTTCATCGAAGACCCGGTCGATTACTGGGTACGGGTAGACCACGCCGCTGGAGCCCTGGTAGACGCGTTTTTCCAGGAACATCGGGTTTTTATCTGGTTCGCCTATGCGGTAGGTCGGGATAGTGACTTTCTCAGACCAGGCGTTTACGTAGTCTGTCATGCTCTCATACTCCTGAAATGACGTCTGATTCTTAACGGAGCCCTCGGAACGCAGGAGCTGCCCGGACTTGCTTTGCGCCATCAGTGAATTTTCTAGTCACCTGACAGTTTGCATTTTTGAGGCTTTTGTACACGGATTTTCGCAGATCGACACGGATTTTTTCTTTATTCCAGGTAATACACATTTGATTTTATCAGATGCTTTCTCCTGGAGATGGCCCTACTAATCCACATACAGTGAAACCCCTAGAATAGCTCAGGGGTATTCCCCATTGATAATCCTCTGGCAGGCATATAAACTATGAGCAGTATCAAATACTCATACTTTCATATCTACACTCATTCAGGAGGAAAAATGTTACTCAATATCGTGTTATGGATTCTGTTCGGCGCCCTGGCAGGCTGGATTGCCAGTATGATCATGGGACGCAACGCCCAGATGGGTGCCCTTGCCAACATTGTTGTTGGCATCGTGGGCGCCGTCATCGGCGGTTTTGTGATGAACCTGTTCGGCGCAGCTGGCATGACGGGCTTCAATTTCTATAGTCTGATCGTCGCAATCGTTGGCGCGATCGTGCTGCTCTTCTTGGTCGGCCTGGTAAGGCGCGCGGCATAATTCATCCGCCAGGAAATCCGTATCCTCAACCCTCCCCCTGTATTTCGGGGGAGGATTCATTATGAGGTTTTTCGAGGCTCTTTGTAAAGCATCATAGCTTATCTTATTTCCAGATAACAGAGTATAGGAGAGACAGTGATGGAGATTGATCTGGATGAATCAAAAGTCAACAAGAATGAATTCGGATTGTGGGCTGCCTGGGTACTCGCCACTGCTGGAGGGATGCTGATTGGTTTCCTTCCCGCCAACCTTCTGGCAGAAACGCTGGGGCTGGGAATCGCTTACATTGTAGTTCCCCTGCTGGCTGGGACGCTGATCGGCTTTCTCCAGTGGCTGGCTCTGCGCCGCTATGTCATCGGCAGTGTGGATTGGATATTTACTGCCGGGGCAGGCTGGGCGATCGGCTATGCCGTGGGTTTGTTGATGATCCAGTTGGTCGGCGCGCAGCCGGCGGTTGGCAGCTTTTGGCTAAGCCTGGTCAATTATGCGCTGTTCGGAGTGATCATTGCTCTCATCCAGTGGCCAGTTCTGCGCCGGGAAATTCCGCAGGTTGGCCCCTGGATATTGGCGAACGTTATTGGCTGGACATTGGGGTTTTCGATTGCCAACGCGGCGCAGCTCGCTATATACAGTCAATTTCTGCCTGAGCCATGGAAGGTCTCCCTCTTCGCACAGGCGACTGGCGGGCTGATCGCAGGTGCGATTACCGGTCTGGTGCTGGTATGGATCGTCCGCAAACCGGAAATCACAGCAGTCAGTTCTGGGGATGATCTGTCAGGCGCCACCCAATCACCGAAGACTAGCCAGTAAAAACAATTTGAGCAAATGAAAGCTGTTTCGATCATGGGACAAAACAAGGTCCAAAAGGCGCGGTCGCTGGTGAAGGAGGCATTTTCTGAATGGAAAGAGGACAACGCTTCTCGCCTGGCAGCCTCCCTGGCTTATTACACGACCTTCTCGATAACGCCTCTCCTCGTATTGATCATTGCCGTCGCCGGTCTGCTGGGTGGCCATCACCCGGTTCGGGACCAGGTGATGGCGCAGATCGATGGGCTGGTGGGAAACGAAGGCAGGCTCTTCGTTGAAGATATGCTCGCCAACGCCTCACAACCGCACAAAGGCATACTTGCCAGCACCGTGGGGACGCTCGTTCTTCTGTTCGGCGCTCTGGGTGTGTTTACCGAACTGCAAAATTCTCTCAACACGATCTGGGAAGTGAAGCCAAAGCCCGTGAAGGACATGAAACAGAGCATCTGGCGCTTCCTCAGGCAGCGCATACTTTCGTTCTCAATGGTGCTCACGATCGGTTTCGTACTGGTAGCTTCGCTGGCAGTGAACGCAGCTTTGTCTGCCTTCGGCAATTATGTATTGAACACCTCGGAATCGCCCGTCTGGCTGGCTCAGATGATGAATCTGTTGATCTCCTTCGTCGTGATCACCCTTCTGTTTGCGATGATGTTCAAATTCCTCCCCGATGCCGAGATTACCTGGCGGGATGTGTGGCTGGGTGCGGCGGTGACTTCCTTGCTGTTCAGCCTGGGCAAGTTTGCAATTGGGTTTTACCTCGGTCACAGCTCTGTTGGCTCGACATTCGGTGCCGCCGGCTCACTGGTGATTATCCTGATCTGGGTCTATTACTCGGCGCAAATCTTCTTTTTTGGAGCGGAAGTTACGCAGGTTTATGCAAATGAATATGGCTCTCGAATTGTCCCTGATGAGAACGCAGTGCGTCTGAGCGAGCAGGAGCGCATCCAGCAAGGCGCCCCGCACCAGGAGACGATTGAGCGAGAGAGCGCTCGACAATACGAGCACAAAACTCACTGAAAGACTATGGAGGCATCTGCACATGTACGTTCGAACAAACCAACCTTACACAAATCGGTCTTACCGCCAGGGTCGGGGCTGTTTCCCCGGTGGCAGGCTGTTGATTGCCGCCGCCGTAGCGATATTTTCTTTAATCACGTACTTTGGCACCCAGCAGGATAATCCCATCACAGGAGAGACACAGCATATCGATATGAGTGTCGACCAGGAGATCGCCATGGGCTTACAAGCCGTCCCCGAGATGGCACAGCAGTTTGGCGGTCTGGATCCCGATCCACAGGTGCAGTCGGTCGTGGATGCCATCGGGAACCAGATCGTTAGCAGCTCTCCAGCAGGCAGAACGGATTATGAATACGATTTCCACGTGCTGCAGGACAGCGAAACGGTCAACGCTTTCGCACTCCCCGGCGGGCAGGTATTCATCACGCGTGGGCTTTTCGATGAGCTGACCACCGAAGGCGAGCTGGCGGGTGTTTTGGGGCATGAGATCGGGCATGTGGTGGGGCGCCATTCGGCTGAGTATATCGCCAAAGCGCAGCTTACCCAGGGTCTGACCGGGGCTGTAGTCATCGCCTCGTATGATCCCGATAACCCGGCTTCGATGCAGACCGCCCAGGTGGCTATGTTGATCGGACAGCTCGTGAACATGAAATACGGCAGAGACGATGAGCTGGAATCCGATTTTCTCGGCCTGTGTTTCATGAACGATGCTGGCTACAACCCGCAGGAGATGGCGAGCGTGATGAACATCCTGGCGCAAGCCAGCCAGGGGCAGGCGCCGCCGGAGTTCTTCAGCACCCACCCCAATCCGGAGCGGCGCATTGAGCGCATCCAGCAGGGCATAAAGAACCTTGACCAGTGTCCTGGGTAGCGGTCAGTCTTTGGGTCGCTTCGGTGCCGAATCGTAAAGCATCCATCTGGCGGGCGCCGTCTAGCGCTGGCTTGAAGATACCTGTGAGTGTGCTGGATGTATAATGGAGGCTATGAACTATGTCTTCGGTCCCGTAAATTCTCGCCGGCTGGGGAAATCCCTCGGAATCGATACCATCCCACTCAAGACCTGCAACTGGAACTGCGTATACTGCCAGTTGGGGCGTACCGGGCCGCTCAGCAACCTGCGCCAGGACTACTTTCCACCCGCAGATATACTGGCTGAGGTGAAGGATGTCATCCAGGCGCACCAACCAGGTCGGATCGATTGGGTGACTTTTGTAGGATCAGGTGAGCCGACCTTGCATGCCAGTATTGGCTGGTTGATCCGCCAGGTGAAAGACGTGGCGAATCTGCCGCTGGCAGTGATCACCAATGGCGCCCTGTTGTATCTCCCTGAAGTTCGTGAAGATTTGCTGGCAGCAGATGCGGTCATGCCTTCATTGGATGCCGGTTCGCCGGAGGTGTACCGGAAGATCAACCGCCCGCATCCCGAGACGACCTTCGAGCGCTTGCTAAATGGGCTGATCGCTTTTCGCGCTCAATATCCTGGCAAGCTGTGGGTCGAGGTCATGCTGATACAGGGCCTAAACGACACTGAACAGGCGCTCTGGGATATCGCCAGGGCGTTGGAGAAGGTCAAGCCGGAGGCTGTCCATATCAACCTGCCCACGCGACCGCCGGCAGAGACCTGGGTGCAACCACCTGGGCAAGAGAGCATTATGCGAGCCCAGGCGATCCTGAGCAGCAGTGCCGAGGTGGTACATCCAGCAGAGGGGAACTTTGATCTGAGCGGGTGCGATAACCTGGTCGAAGCTGTAATCGGGATCATCCTCCGCCACCCGCTGCCTCAAGAAGAGCTCCTCCGGGCACTGATGCGCTGGTCGGCGGGATTGGTCGAGCAGACGCTGGTGGAGTTGGAGGCAGCCGGGCGAGTGCAGGTGGTAGAGCGTTACGGGGTGCAGTTTTGGAGTGCTGCATCTGCGCAATATCCGGATGATGCCCACAGCCTGCGGACAAAGCCAGGTGCCAGGCAGGCCGTGAAGTAATCTGCCGACGTGATACAATTTGGCATAAGCGCAGGTCTTGTGCCTCCTTCTGGCAGTATCATTCTTAGACCCCTGCGCATGAGTCCCCTATGACAAACCAACGCACCAGCAGCGTTACCCCGCCGGGGATTGGAGAGAAGCTGAAGCTTTTCCGCAAAGAACGCCAGCTCTCCATCCGCGTTTTAGCGGAGCGAGCCGGGCTGTCACCCAACACGATCAGCCTGATCGAAAACAACGCCGCTTCCCCAACCGTTACGACCCTTCAAACCATCGCAAATGTTCTGGATATCCCTCTCTCAGCCTTCTTTATAGATAACGAGAAAGAGGAGGTAGTGCGTATGGTCGGTGCTCTGGATCGCGAGCGTGTGGTGATGCCCGGTGTTAAGGTCAGCGTATTCCCGGCTGATATCCTGGACAGGAGAGTCCATATCCTGCACTTCACAGTAGAGCCAGGCAAAGGCTCCGGGATAGACCAGATGGTCCATCCTGGAGATGAGCTGGTGATCTGCACGCGCGGTCAGTTGGAGTACCGGGTTGAGGACACACTCTATATCCTGAAAGAGCAGGATAGCCTGGCATTCAAGGCAAACCTGTCTCATTCCTGGTTCAACCGCGGCCACACTGAGGCCCACTTTCTGGTGCTGATAACCGCAGAAGCAGACCAATCCTTCCGCTTCCACATGCAGCAGGGTGTCCAGGAAGCTTAGTTGTTAGTCATCACTGCCGACATGCCCCGCCTTTCGGCGGGGTTTTTATTTCATGTAAGGAAATCAGTCAACACCAAAACATCTTATCCCGTACTTCACAGCTCTCAAGGGCTGCTTGTGGGAGACGGGTTTTCGGCTTGGTGTAACTTTTTATAATATCTTATACGATTTATTTATCCTATATTTAGTAACATGTGATATAATATTGGTATGTATCGTGTGGTTTGTACCACATTGTCGGGTGTTTCGTGAAGCGCTCACACAGGCATTTATATCGTAAACAGTACGCGGGCGCGCTTTATTTGCCGGATATTGGCATGGTAGAGGCAGAAACTGTTGAGGAAGCGCCTGATTCAGCCAGCGTCGATATCGGTCCCTGCCTGCGGAGTTTGCGTGAGGGTCGCGGGTTATCCCTGCGCGCTCTGGCACAGAGCAGCGGATTATCGGTCAATACAGTCAGCCTGATCGAAAATGGAAGATCCTCGCCCAGTGTAAGCACACTGCAGAAGATCTCCATGGCGCTTGATGTTCCCATGATTGCCTTCTTCTTGTCTGACCGCCTCGACAAGCAGATTGTTTACACCAGGACCGGGCAAAGAAGAAAGATCGAATGCGCGCAGGGCATCCTGGAGGATCTGGGTGAAGGTCTGTCTGATGGCGCCCTCGAGCCGCTTATTGTCACGATTGCCCCGCATGCAGACAGCGGTTTCGAGGCCATAGCGCATACCGGTTACGAGTTTATCTGCTGCCTGGGTGGACGGATCGCCTATATCGTTGAGAACAAGCGGTACACGTTAGAGCAGGGCGACAGCCTGTTTTTCGAAGCACACTTGCCGCATTTCTGGCAGAACCTGGACTCAGAGCCAGCCAGGCTGCTCCTGGTGCTGTGCCCAAACTGCCGGTTGGACCGGCTGGTCAGGCGTCACTTAACAACGGAGTGAGCGAAAGCTGCCCCGTTTCAATCGCTGGAGCGGATCCGAGGAGGTGCATTATGTCGGGTAATCTGCGTTTATTCTGGATGGCGGCTTTTGCTTTTATTTTGTTCGCTGTCTTGAGCACTGCACCGATCACTCCGGCGCTTGCTCAGGATGAAATTCCTCCGGAGGATTCCACCTGCAAGACCTGCCACGAGAACTTGTATCTGCTGCATGACACCGGCAAGTGGTATTGCTTTTGTGGTACCCGGCTGAGCTGTACGGAGTGCCACGGTGGGCAGGTGGGAACAATGGACGAGGATCTGGCCCACGCTGGCATGATCGTCAATCCGTTGGTAGATGATGCCGCCTTGTGCCAGAAATGCCACCCGGATAATTATCAGGAAATTGTGGAGAAATTTGCGCTTATCGCTGGCGTCAGTGATACCCCGCATCCCTGCCCGACGTATGTGCCCGCTGCGCAGGTAATCCAGCCGCCGGATACTGCCGGCCCAACCCGCCTGCTGCGCGGCCTGCCTTCAGGCGGCTGGCAGGTGCTGGGGGTTATAATTCTCGGCATTGCCTTCATCTCCGTCTTTTTATTCACCTGCCGCTGCTGGAGGCTAGATCATACAACCAAATAAGGAGATCTCCAAATATGAAAATCGCTGCAATCACTGAGGACGGCAAAACGATCAGCCTGCATTTCGGCAGGGCACCCTACTACCTGGTCGTGACGGTAGAGAACGGTCAAGTTGTGGAGCGTGAGCTGCGGGATAAGCTGGGTCACGCCCAGTTACACGATCAGCCCCATGCTGCTGACCAACCGGGTCAGGCGCATGGAATGGACCCTGACTCGCACAACAAACATTTGAGGATGTCCGACGCCATTGCGGACTGCGATGCGATTCTGTGCGGCGGCATGGGCATGGGTGCTTACCAGAGCATGCTGGCGCGGGGTATCAAGCCGCTTGTGACGGAAATCAGTGATATCGATCAGGCGGTTATGGCATATGTGAAAGGAGAGATCGTCGATCGGGTCGATCGTCTGCATTGATCTTACTTGTCCTGAATGTGGAGTGAAGAAGCCCGGATACCAGTCAGGGTCCGGGTTCTCCACACACCCAACTCTGAGAATACGCCCACACCTGGCTCGAAAGCCTGGTAGTAAGCCATCCCAGCGCACGCCGCGCACAAGACCAGACCTGCCCTCATTACCTGCCGCTCGTTGATGATCTCCTCACCGCACAGCATGCAGTTCACCCGCACGCCCGGACGGCTAACGATCTGACCGACTGGTGTATTCAGGTGCACAGGTTGGATGGTCAGCAGCTCCTCGTCCGGCATGCTCTGGTATGCCTGGAGCTGGGCAAAATAATGCCGTTTTTCTTCCAGAAGGTGCAGGGCGGCGCGCTGGCGCACGTCCAGGCGCGGCGCTACCCGCACAGCCAACTCTGTCTGCACGTCCACGAAGGTTGCCGCGACCTTCCCGTAATCTTCAATGCGCAAGGTGCGGTGTCCCACGCTGCAACCCGTGGCAGCTTCGACTCCGTCCGCGAAGCAGCCATCCGTCTCCAGAATTGCCAGCAGCCGCTTCCCCTCGGTCGGAGCGGGCAGGTCCAGCGCCAACGCTCCCGCCAGGCCGATGCGCACGCCCAATACCTGGCGCGGGCACAGGTGCGTGTGGCGGGCGGCGGATTTCTCCGATAGTGTAGCAATTTCAGATGGTTTCATAAGGCTGTCCGTGTGCGGATTTTATGCAGGCTGGCCTTGATCCACCCTGCGCCAGCTCCGTCTTGTGCGTGGAGGGGCAATGCCTGCTCACCAGCCCACAGACCTGCCAGCCAGCTCAATGCGAGCAACGCCAGGAACATCTGCGAGGAGAGCTGGGGGGCGTACCCGGCGGAAGCCAGCAGCACCAGTGCCCAGCCCGCCGCTTTGCCCTGGCGGTGGGATGCCAGCAGGGTGACCGTCCCCAGTATTAAGCTGGCGGCATACATGATGGATGGTAAATAGAGCGTCAGGCCGGTCGACCAGATCGCCAGGATGCCAGCCATCGAAGGGCTCGCCAGGCGGGCGGCCAGGAACAAACCTGCCGGCAGCAGCGCCAGCAGATAGATGTGCCAGGGCCTGGTGACTGCACTCTGCCGTCCGTAGACCCACCACAGGCCGGCCGGGCTTAGCACGGCCAGCAGCTCTCCAAAATTGAACAAAATGGGCGCCAGCGGCGACGGTCCGGGCCATGCCATCACGTTGAAGAGCGCCTGGTAAGCGTGGTACAGGCTGCCAGCTCCAATTGCCAGGACCGGCAGGAGCAGGGCAGCTTTGTTTACAGCCCCGGTGACGTTCCTGGAAATGATGCCTCCCAGCCAGCCGGTTATAGCCAAAAGCAGGATTTGGGTAATGAGTACGAGCCAGCCGTCCGGAGACGCCAGCAGGGAGGCCAGGCTCAGGATGCACAAGACTGCCAGCGCCACAGCGGGCGCCGCCCCGGATTTCTGCCTTGCTCGCCAGGCCAGCCAGCCAACGCCGATCAGGCCCAGAAGTGCGCACAGCACCGATGCATACTGCCCGGCAGTTACAATAACCTGGTAAGCCGCCAGCACCGGGGGCGATTTGGGCATGAAGATCGCCATGCGCGCCAGGCTGCGGGTGATCAGCCAGTCAGCCAGGGCAGCCCAGACCAGCAAGCGGAGGAACGTTCTTTCCGATGACATGCTCAACCCCTTCTATTCCGGCAGCCGGAAGTAGATGATCGCCCCTATGATGATCAACAACAGCGCCGCGCCGTACAGGATATAGCTGATCGTCTGCACCGGGAACCCCGGTGCAGCTGGCCGCTCTGCCTGGACACTCGCTGCGGGAGCTCCCGCGCTGCCCTGCAGTTGCAGAGAGACCCACTGCGAGGTGGATTTCTCCCCATTGCGCTCGCCGTTGGCGCCGTCCCAGGCAGCGAAAGCCATCGAATACACCTTCCCCGCCGTGAAGCTGGCATCGTCGGGGTCATTGGCAGTCAGGTCCCGGCTGAAGATCACGCGCCACTTACCGTCCGCCCATTCACCGTATCCCTGTACGCTCTGACCCTCGACCGATTCGGCGGTCAGGCTACCAAAACCGCCCGCCACGATATCCTCCACAGGCGAAAGGCGTGGGGAGGCAAACAGGTTGCCGGAAGCCAGGGCAGGCACATAATTGACGTCTTGATAATCGCTCGGCGCCGGCAGTTCGCCGCTGGCGAAGGGGTACTGGTCTACATCCATATCCGGGTAGACAGTCTCCATATCCTGCCAGACGGCGATATCCGCCTGCCAGTCTGCTTTCCAGTGCCAGATATCCACATTGCCGCCCTGCATACCCATGCAGAAGAACGGCTGCCCGTCCACCAGGGGGAACTGCAGTGCGACCGAGTCGCGGAAATCCTGCACGCGGATGGTCTGGTCGTTGCGCGTATCGTCCAGCCACTCGATCAGGACTGCCAGCCTGGAGCCGTCGTGCAGCGCCCGGGCGGTGACCGACTTGACGCGCGTCTCCAGATTCATCGGCTTCGTGACCGTCTGGGCGCTGAGGGGCACCTCGACAGCGGTAGCCTGCTGCCAGGCGGGGGAGTCAAGGTCTTCGATCGGCAGATCGCCTGCCACCTGCACTGCCACCAGCGTGGTCCCCTGAGAACTGGCCATTGGCACCTTGAACAGGGTCATCAGCGCGGCCATCAAAGCGACCAGGATCCAGAAATGCCATCTTCTTTTTCTCATCGCGTTGCTCCGTTCCAGCTGTTCATCCGGCAGCGGGACAGTCGCCGCACGCCAGCTCCGGCCCCAGAGGCGTGGGTGCCAGGCTGCGCAGCGGGACGCTCTGTACGCTGGCGCCTAATCGGTCTGCGTCGGCCTTGACGAAATCTGCAGCGTTGCGTGCCAGCCACAGGTAGGGATTCTGCGGATCGTCAGTGATGCTTGCCAGTCCTTCAGCTACCAGTCCAATCCAGCGTCCCAGGTGGTCCTGCAGGAAGGTGCGCTGAGCATCTTCGCATATTTCAGCCTGCTCGGGGCTGCTGCTTTGCATGGCGTAAGCCTCTTTGAGCGCCAGCAGGCACATGAACTCCAGCTCGGTCGCCAGGTAGTCGGGGCGCTCACGCACCCTCCCGCCCACGGAAAAACCGAATGCTCGATAGAATCCGGCGATATCTGCGATCTCCTGGCTCTGCCGGAACTCATTCGGCATGCCGATCTCGGTCTCGTAAGGCAGCGATCCGCTCAAGCCGAGCGTGTAGCGGTGCTCAGTCTGCAGAGCCTCCAGGTCCACACCCGACGCCGTGGGTGGGGTACAGCCGAATCCCAGCTCTGCCAGAATCGGGTCAAGGGCGGGCAGGTCGTCCAGCCAGTTATAAGCTGGGTAGATAAAGGCATCCGCCAGGAAGCGGTAGACCTGGGCGCGCCGCAGATGCAGTTCAAAGTTCATCGTCATCTCTCGCCTCCCGTTCAAATCGAGTTCAAGCGCTCTTTGGGGCGCTCGTAGATCGGCTCGATCACGCTCAGCCGGGTGACTTCCCGCCCCTTGGCGTCGAATCCGATCACCGTGTCATCGTACATCTGCCACGCCCGCCCGTTCACTTCTGCCTCCCGCACCAGCGGACCTTCTTCGATCTCGTAGCGGAAGATCATTTTCTGCGTGGTGCGGAAGAGCTGCAGCACTGCTAGCAGCTGGCGCGACGGCGCCGTATATCGAGCGATGGCCTCATCTACGCCCGGCCCGAACATCTGGTGCAGGTAAGTTCGGGAGACCCAGCGCGGCGGGATGTAGTAGATGTTAGGCTCAGTTCCGAACTGGGGGTACAGCGGCAGGGCTACTTTCTCCACCTTGATCAGGTAGTACAGCGGGTGCTGTGGATCTACCACCCACGATCCGTCAGCGGCGATGTCCACCAGCCCGTTCAACCGGATCTTGCCCGGGCAGACCGCCATGCAGCGCGTCTCCATAGGGACGCCATCGCTGAGCGGGTCGCTGCCTTCCACCCTGGGATAGCACGCTACGCATTTCTCGCTGGTGCGAGTGGTGCCGCGGTACATGGATTTCTTATATGGGCATTGTTCCACGCACTTGCGATAGCCGCGGCAGCGACCCTGGTCGATCAGCACGATGCCGTCTTCCGGGCGTTTGTAGATGGCTTTACGCGGGCAGGCTGCGGCACAGGCCGGGTAGGTGCAGTGGTTGCAGATGCGCTGCAGGTAGAAGAACCAGGTCTGGTGCTCGGGCAGTGAGGCGCCCTGCGTACTGATGCCCAGCGAATCCCCTTTGTAGGCCTGAGAGGTATCCTCGTAGAAGTTCGGGGCGCGCCATTCCTTGTCCTCGGGCAGGTATCCGAGCGCCTGCTGCTCATTGCCGCCCGCCTCGGTGATGGTCATCCCATTGTACACGCCGTAAGGCGCCTGCTCGCTTGCCTGGGAGGCATCCCAGCTTGCCTCAACCCCAGCCGCCTGGTGGGCTTCATCCAGCATCTGTAAGATTTTTATATCCCAATGCTGGGGGTAGCCGCCATACGGTTTGGTCTCCACGTTGTTCCACCACATGTACTCCTGGCCCTTGGAGAATGTCCAGGTGGCTTTGCAGGCGCCTGTGCAGGTCTGGCAGCCGATGCAGCGGTTGATGTTGAAGATCGCCACGAACTGCTTCTGCGGGTGCGCCTCATCGAAGGCATACAGCATTTTTCTTCCCAGGTGCCAGTTGTAGACTTCAGGCATGTGATGCTCCTCCATTCTTGACCGGTATTCCCCAGCGCCGCTGTGTTTTATGGATCAGCTCGCGCACATAGTCTGCGCCTTTCTGGCGGTAGATGCGGTGGGTAGCCATGAACATCGGGCTGGTGAACAGGGTCATCAAGCGTGGCTCGTCCCAGCCCAGGCGGATGTACTCATCCACGAAGCACTCTGCCATGGCTTCCAGCTCGCCCGGCTCACCAGGGATGACCATGCCGACCAGGTCCATAGGGTCTTCGTCAACGAACTCATCTTTGGGCATGTTTACCTCCAGAGAGTAGAGAGCAGAAATTCGAGATTCGTTATCCGAGAGTATCTTCTTACCATTCTCTATTCTCGACTCTCGTCTCTCTCTTCTCTTTTCTCGCCTCTCTACTCACTTCTTGACAACCACTATCCCGCCCGCCAGGTATTTCTGCATGAAATCGCTCTCATGACCCGGCGTAAAGCCAGTCAGGGTGGGCTCCCAGGGACCTTTGCCGTCCAGCCCGCCATCCTCTGCCTTGCTGACTTTCACGATCGTCTCCTTGGGCACCGTGTTGAGGGCGTGATTGTCCGCCTCTCCGCCGAAGATAAACTGCATCCCGGTCTTCTGCTTATGGAACAGGTGGTCGGTCTGGTGCATGGGCATCGACCAATCGCGGGTAACCGACTGCTGCGAGCCGTAGCGCAGGTTGGCCTGGTAGCCGGTGCCTGCTGATTTGGCCAGTTTATCCGGGCGCGTCTCGTGCGCCAGCACGGATTTCTCAGTCGCCATGAAGGGACCGTGTTTGAGCATGACGATGTGGTAGGGGTACGCAGGGTTGTATTTTAGGCGCAGCATCAGGCGCGCCACTTTGTAGAATGGATCGTCGGGCTTCCAGCCGATGTAAGGGCGGTCAGCCGGGTTGGCATCCACGTAGACATAGTCGCCGTCTTCAAGACCCAAATCCTTGGCTGCCTGGGGGTTCATGTGCAGCTGGTGGTCGCCGGCTCCGGGCTGGCGCTTATCCATGCGGTAGGGATCGCCGAAGTTGGAGTCCAGGATCAGCGTCCAGTCGACTGTGCTCCAGGATGAGTGCACCCGGTGGCGGGTCTTGGGGGTAAAGCAGTAGAACTGGTAGCCCGCCTCCCACAGCGGGTTCTTGGAGCCTTTCACCTGCTCCCAGCTCATCGCCACGTTGCGCACCGTGCGCTCTTCCCAGCCGGCTGCATCCAGTGGGATGCCGTAGTCATCCGGGCGGACGAAACGGCTGGAGGTGACGATCACGTTCGGCAGGTAGGGCGTGGCCTCCGGGCTTTCCCGGTGGCTGATGATGTTCTCGCCGTACTCGATCGCCTCCGGGATATCACAGTAGGCGTTCAGCCGCCCGGTGTCGGTATAGAAGGGAACCGAATCGTGCACCTGCTCCCAGAAGGGGATGCGCGGGTACGTGCGGAAAAGCATCAGTGCCGCCCCAGGCTCACCGAACTTGCCGCTCATGATGTCATCGAACTTGTAGCCGGTGGTGGTCAGGGACGAGTCCAGCAGCCGCTGGATATACACCTCGGGCCTGCCCTCCAGGATGAATTTCCAGTAATCCCGGAAGCGCTGGTCGCCAAGCTCGTCGCCGATGGAAGCTGCCACTTCCGCCAGAATGCGGGCATCGTCGCGCGTGTCGTACAGAGGAGGGATGCCGCCCTTCCAGATCTGCAGGAACGGGTTGGAGCACGAAGCTGTGATCTCATGCGTCTGGAACTCGGCCCACGAGTTTGCCGCCAGGGCGAAATCGGCGTACTCCACCGTGGCGGTCATCTCGATATCCATGGAGATGATCAGCTCGATATTGGGATTGACGTTCTTGATCATCTCGTAGTGATGTTTGGCGTTGTTCAGCAAGTTGACGTTGGTGAAGAACTGCACCTTGGTCGGGGTGGGCATGTGGGTGGCACCAGTAAAGACCTTGCGCCCGTACTTGGGTGTTTCGACGATCAGTGGGCGCTCCGAGTGGTTCCAATAAGCTGGCTCTTCGTCTTTGGTGTAGGCATGGGCGATAATGTCCTTCCCGTGAGCCGTGCCGTCCAGGTTCGGCTCGAATGGATCTTCTGCCACCCAGCCTTTGAATCCGGGTCCCGTCGCGGGCGACCCCTGGAATAGTGCGGCTTTATAGTTACCTGCCCAGGTGTAGCACCCCGCGCCCGGCCTGCCGATATCCCCGGTCAGCATGAGCGGCAGGAACTGCGCCCGGTTCGCCAGGGTAGCATGGAACCAGTGGTTGATACCTTCGCCGATATGGATCGCCACCGGGCTGAGGGTGGCAATGTCGTTCGCCAGGTTGGTGATCATTTCTTTCGGCGCGTGGGTGATCTCCGCTACCGTGTCCAGGTCGTATTCTTTCAGGTGCTCCTTGTACATTGCCCACAGCGTCAGCGCCTCCACCTGCGTGCCGTCCACCAGCCTGAGCGTACCCGTCCAGTCCAGCAGTGGATCGACTCCTTTGGCATCCAACGCCGCTCCGACGTCGTCGCGCGTGACAGCCGCCGGGTCCCCGCTGGCTGTATCAATGACCACAAAATCACCCAGCGCTTCGTACTGTGCCGGCGTCAAGCCCTGCAGCGTGTAGCTGGGGCCTTGCGGGTCGAGTCCCGCCTGGTAGTTCGGGAACACATCCGCGGCGCGCAGGCGCTGCAGGTTATCGGCGCGCACCAGCAGGGGAAAATCGGTGAAGCGCTTGACGAAATCTGCGTTGTACTTATCGTTATCCATCAGCCAGCGCGTGATGCCCAGGAACAGGGCGGTGTCGGTCGCCGGGCGGATCGGGATCCAGTAATCCGCCTTGGTGGCTGGCGGCGAATACTCCGGGGTGATGGTGACGATCTTGGCGCCGCGCTCCATGGCCTCCACGAAAAAGTGCGACTCGGGCATCTTATTCTCGACCAGATTCTTGCCGCACTGGATGTGCAGGCGGGAGTTGCGCAGGTCGTTGAAGTCCTCGTCCGAGGCTTGCAGTCCCGTTGTGAATGGGTGTCCGGGAGCCTGGTCGCCATGCCAGGTGTAGTTGGACCAGGTGCGCCCGCCGAGCGCCTGTTCATGCTCGACACCGCGCACGTGGGTATCCAACAGCGCCAGGGTGTTGGAAAAGCGGTACATCCCGTACTTGCCGATCACGCCCAGCAGCCCCATCCCACCCCGGCATTTGAAGGTGCGCGTGCCTGCCCCGCCGGTAGCTGCCACCATCTCTTCGGGGTAGCCCTGCTGGCGCAGCAGCTCGGTGCCCTCTTCGCCGGAATAGCGCCTGGCGATGGCGATCATCCCCCGGGCGATGTAATCGTAGGCGGTGCCCCAATCCACGGGCAGCAGCTCATCCAGGCCGCGCGAGTCGAACTTGTATTTGGTTTTATTGGCGGCATCCAGGAGTGGGAAGCCGTCATCCGCCCATTCTTTCCAGCCTTTGCGCATCAGCGGACCTTTCAGGCGGTGGGGGCCGTACAACCGGCGGTGGAATGTCTGTCCTTTTTTGCAGCCGCGCGGGTGCCAGTGGGCCGTGGCGCTGTTCCCGTACAGGTCGCTGTATTTCTCCACGTCGTAGTTGGTCTCTGCTCTGAGAATGATCCCATTGCGTACGAAAGCCCGCAGCCGGCAGGCGTGGGTGTCGTTCGGGGAGCACACGAATGTAAACGACGAATCGTAGCGGTACTGGTCCCGGTAGACCTTCTCCCAATCCCGCTCGGGATAGACTGCCAGCGGGTTGTCAATGTTCACCGGGTCCAGCAGCTGCCAATCGAAACTGAGAGAGGTCAGGCTGAGCAGGGCCGATCCGGATAGCTTCAGGAATTCCCGTCGAGTGATTTTTGGCATCGATTGATCTCCGCTTATTTAGGTGCGTTTCGGTAATGCAGTGATGGCATCCATCAGATCGTTGGACGAATGCACGCTGATCCTCCGGCTGACGATCACCTGGATGGCATTGGCGCTCAAGTCCGTGCACAGTACTGGCAGGTCCGGGTAGCTGGAGAGCAGCCTCGCTAATGGCGTCTCCATCTCACCAGGCTGCCCGGTATAGATCAAGGCGTCTGGGCAGTGGGCATCCAGGATCTGCCGGGCTGTCTCGAGGTCAGGAGCCACACCCACCAGCTCCACCGACGGGTCATTTGCCAGCAGCTGAGCCAGTGTCTCCGTAAAAAGCGTGTCCCCGGCGATCAAAATGCGGCGCGTCTCCATGACTCGAAGGATACACAAATTCTCCCCTCCAGTCTATCGACCTCCCGCCAGTAGGGAGAATGAAAAAAGAGCGATCTCTGCATCGCTCTTCCCTAAAAAGAATTAGGTCTTTCTATTATCACCCTGCTGCAAGATACCTAATCACTGCTCTCGATTCTCGTTTCTCGACTCTCGATCCCCTGGTTACCTTGTTGCCTTATTCCTGGTTCCCTGTTAATTCCCCTTATCCTTGATCCAGCCCTCACGCGCTGCCAGCTTTGCCGCCTGGCGGCGGTTAGCGGCGTGCATCTTGCTCAGGATGCTGCGCACATGCGTCTTCACCGTGTGCAGGCTCAAGCTGAGACGGACAGCGATCTCTTTATCCCCTGCGCCGCCTGCAATAAGCTCCAGCACCTGCCGCTCCCGCCCGGTCAGATCTGGCGCCTGGGCCGCCTCCGAGGCCGGCGCGGGCCGGTTCGCCAGCCGGGAGAACTCCTCCAGCAGGCGTGAAGCCAGCTTTGGCGGCAGCGGTGCCTCACCAGCCAGTGTGCTGCGCACGGCGCTCAGGAAATCAGCTGAGTTGGTGCTCTTGAGGATGTACCCGCTTGCACCGGCTTTGATGGCTTCGAACAGATTCTTCTCTTCGTCGTGGACTGTCAGCACCAGGATGCGCGCCTCCGGCCACTCACTGCGGATCAGGCGCGTCGCCTCCAGCCCATCGCACACCGGCATGTTGACATCCATCACGATCAGGTCTGGGACCAGCTCGCGTGCCAGAGCATACGCTTCCAGGCCGTCCAGCGCCAGGGCGCACACCTCCAGATCGGGCTGCGTGTTGACCAGGCTCGCCAGGCCCTCACGGAAGAGATCGTGATCGTCCGCCAGCAAAATCCGGTAAGGGGTCTTGTTCTTGACGTGGTTCATTTCGGCGGCTCCAGAGGGTATCTCAAGATAATCCGTGTCCCGCTGTTTGGGCTGGATTCCACTACCAGGCTTCCGCCGCTGCGCTCGGCGCGCTCGTGCATCAGGCGCAGCCCCATGTGATCGCCGCCTATGACTGCCTGCGGGTCGAATCCCGCCCCGTCATCTTCGATGGTCAGCTCCATACATTCTGGTTTCTGGGCCAGCCTCACCCACACCTGCTGCACCCTGGCGTGCCGGCTGGCGTTGGACAGCGCCTCGCGGAGGATCTGGATAGCCTGCAGCTGCGCCAGGCGCGGCAGGGGGAGATCCTCGCCCGCGTCGCACTCCAGGTGGATCTCCAGGTCGCTGACCTTGCGGATTCCGTCGATGCTGGTTGCCAGCGTCTGGCGAAAGTCACCAGCTCCGGGTTCCTGTTGTTTCAATCCAACCAGCGCCGAACGTACCTCGCCGTACGCTCCGCCAATGGCCGACTTGATTGCTGCCAGGTCGGTCAGGCTCTCCTGGCGCCTGTCATCGGCCAATTCCTTGTTGATCTGGTCTATCTTCATGTTTACAAAGCCCAGGGTCTGCGCCAGGTTGTCATGCAGCTCGGCTGCCAGGCGCTCGCGCTCGGTGTGTATCGCAGCCTGTTCAGCCTGGCGGCGTCCAGATTCCACCAGCCTGGCATTAGCGATGGCGATGGTGGCGGTGTTTGCCAGCAGGGTCAGGGCGCGCGTTTCGTCTGCATCGAAGGACTGCTCGGGGGGCCGCACCACGCACAACGCCCCCAGGGTCGTATTGCCGGTCCGCAGCGGGGCGACTGCGCACGCGCCGGGTGCCCTGTCGAGCAGAAAACGGCAGCGGGTGCAGTCTGCCTGCACGGTCACGGTCTCCCCGGTAGTAATGACCTGGTAAGCCGGATCGCGCTCGAGAGATTGGACCAATCCGGTATGATCTCTGCCATCTCCGCTGCTCGCCGCCAGGGCCAGCGAGGTCGAGTCCTGGTCCAGCAGACACAGCGATACAGCAGACGAGTTCGTCAGACTGCGCGCCCGCTCAATGACCGATTGCATCAGGTGCTCCTGATCGAGCTGGGAGACGATCTCCTGGCTGAATTCGAATGCCAATGCCAGCTCGCGCGTGCGCTGCGCAACGCGCTCTTCCAGTTCACCCTGCACAGCGGCTACTTCGGCGCGCATGGCGTCGAATGCCCTGCCCAATTCACCCAGTTCATCCTCGCCCAGGGATGGGACCGGCTCGGTAAGTTCTCCCTGCGTGATGCGCTGGGCTGCGCTGCGCAGCGTCACCAGCGGCTGGAGGATGCTCCTGCGGGTGAGTGTGTAACCCCACAGCACCAGCACCAGCCCGGCTGCCAGCGAGACAGCCTGGATGATCTGCACGCGCCGCAGCCTCGCCCGTGCCAGGGTTTCGTATTCCTGCACAATTTCATCCAGCTTTGCCAGCAGGGCGGGAGACTCGGCTTGCAGGGCGTTTGAATCGGCTGGCTCCAGGTGGCTGCGGAAGCTCTCCCATAAGCTCGCTGCCTGGTCCAGGTCGGAGCGTATCTGCGGGTTGGGAGCCGGGGGTAAATACACAGATGATGCGCTCTGTGCATCTCCGCTGCTCTCTGGGAGGCTGTATTGAGTCTCGCCGCCGGTGCGCAGGGCCTGCATGGTCTGGTCGAACAGGCGCACCGCCTCTGCCAGCTCCTGGCTGCCTGGCTGCGCCAGAGCCAGCCAGGCCATTTTTTGAGTGAGCATGCGCTGGCGCCCGGCCAGATTGATCAGCAGGGCATCTTCTCGCTGCACCTGGATGCCCCAGTAAGTTGCCCCTACCGAGAGCGTCACCAGCAGGAAAAGGGCTACAAATAGAAGGCTCATTTTCCATTGGATGCTGCGCGTCGTTTTCAGATCGACCTCCAACCCTCTCTCTGAGACCGGAGTAACTGGAGTAATTATAACTTCTTCCTGCACTCTCGCCGCTCATCCATTGCCGTTGTCAACAACCTGCGGTATAGTTTAACTGGGTACAGGAAATATAAATGAAACCACCCGATCACCCGCTTCGCTTCGAAAGCCTTGATCGATGGCGCGCCTGGCTGGAAGGGCACCATGCCAGTGAAGAAAGCGCCTGGCTGGTCATCCTGAAGAGCCGCGCCGCCGGGCCGGGTATCTACTATGAAGACGCGGTGGAGGAGGCGTTGTGTTTCGGATGGATCGACGGGGTCATGAAGAGCGTCGATGCCGAGGCTTATTATCTAAGATTCTCACCTAGGAAGCCGCGCAGCAACTGGTCGGTCCCGAACCAGAAGCGGGTCGAAAAGCTGATTGCCCAGGGGAGGATGACCGACGCCGGCATGGCAAAGGTCAGAGAAGCCAAGGAAAACAGGGAATGGGAAGCTGCCATCCGCCGGGAAGATACCTCGCGCCTGCCCGACGATCTGCTGGAAGCCCTGGCAGCGAATCCGGAAGCGCAGGCCAATTTCGACCGCCTCTCGCCCTCGCAGAAAAAGCAGTTCCTGTACTGGATCGCCAGCGCCCGGACGGAGGGCACTCGCTGCAGCCGCATCCAGCTGACGGTCGAGATGGCAGCCGACAACCGGCGTCTGGGTGCTGAGTGATCGATAGAATAAATGACGGAGCCCGCGGCTATGGTTACGATCACCTGCCTGGTCGATAATGCTGTCCTGCACAGCTCACCCCTGTGGGGCGAGCATGGCGTTTCTTTTTTGATCGAGACGCCCGATGGGCGGGTGCTGTTCGACGTCGGTCAAAGCGGGACCGTCCTGCTCCACAATGCTGCCCAGATGGGGATCGACCTGGCCTCCGTGGACGCCCTGGCGCTCAGCCACGCACACCATGATCACACCGGCGGTCTGGAGAGCCTCTTTGCTAGCACCCAGCGCAGGATCCCGCTGTACGCCAACCCCGGTTTATTTCGCCGGCGCTATTCGATCAAAGATGACCAGGCGAGATCGATCGGGTTGAAGGTTTCCCAGGCTGTGCTGGAGCGCTGGTTTGAACTGCGCTTGAAAGCCGAGCCGATGCAGATCCTGCGCGGGGTCTGGACGACGGGCGAGATCGATGCCCGACCGGAATTCGTGGGCAGCAGCCCCAACCTGTTTATTGAACAAGATGGGGCCTGGCAGCCCGATCCCTACCAGGATGATATGTCGCTGGTAATTGAGGCTGGTGAAGGCCTGGTTTTGGTGTGCGGCTGCTGCCATGCCGGATTGCTGAACACGCTGGCGCATGTCCGGCGCTGCTTCTCCCGCCGGGTTCTGGCAATCCTGGGCGGCACCCACCTGGTCAGCGCCAAAGACGAGATTCTTTCCGATGCGGTATCAGCGCTCGAGGAGTACTGCGGCAGCCCGCCGCGCCTGTACCCCAATCACTGCACCGGAGAAAACGCATTATATGCCCTGCGGCAGGCCTATGGTGAGCAGGTACAGCCCTGCCCGGCAGGGACGGTGGTAAGTTTTACCTGAACAAGGCAGGTCGATTGCATGGATATCCTAAGTGATCTGTTGTCGGGATTGCCGCAAGGCGACCCGGTGCGCACGGTGCTGGTCGGGGCGCATTGGACGGTGGTGTGCAGCCGCTACTGCGGCCTGGCGTCCACGATGCAGGGGGATAAACCGCACGGGCATGAAAAGGTGCGCGACGTTGGGATGCTGCATCTTAAAAGCGCTCGGGAATTAGCCGAATACGCGCTTTCAGATATCCCCCTCGAGGCGAGCATCGGTGTTGCCGCCATCAATTCTTTGCTGGAGCCCTACGAAAGCAAAGTGGAGGCAGAAGAGATCAATGCCTCTGATGTTCTGGTCAGGCATGGAAGCGGCAAGGCAATTGCACTGATCGGACACTTCCCGTTTATTCCCATGCTGCAGCAGAAAGCCAGCCAGCTGTGGGTGATCGAACAGAAGCCGGTAGAGGGGGAGTACCCGAGCGCCGCGGCAGCGGAGATCATCCCGCGGGCTGACGTTGTTGCGCTGACCGGCAGCGCCTTGATAAACCACACCCTGGACGGCCTGCTCGCCCTTTGCCGCCATGACGCGTTGGTATTGGTTATGGGTCCCAGCACGCCGCTCTCGCCGGTGCTGTTCGACCACGGGGCAACCATGATCTCTGGGGCGCGTGTTTTCGATGAAGAGGCTGTGCTGCGCACGGTGGCGCAGGGGGCCAGCTTCCAGCAGGTGCAGGGAGTGCGCCTGGTCACCCTTTCTCGCCTCACCACATGACTGCAGACCAACGTCCGCTCTCTGCGGTCCGATCGGCAGAAGGTCTGATTCAAAGTCCCAAAACCGCAAAGCCGCTTCGCCTGCGTTCAAGACAGGCATAGCTCAGGAGCAAGGAACATCAAACAAGGATGTCCGGGATATGTTCATCCTTCATTCGCTGTCATCCGCCCCGCCTCCCCATCTCCCCTCTCCAATTCAAGCTTCTTCTTCTCGAAATTCCCAGTTGCCCTCCAAAAGAAAATCCTATATACTGGTACAAGGTGTTTAATCCTGTACACATGTCGCTCAATCCAGATATATGGAGCGTCAGTTTGAGCGCATGTCATCGTAAGCGAAGCGAAGGATCTAACTCAAACCATACCTCCCAGGGCATCGAGTCCCCATCCATAATCGCACATCCCGGGTGGGCAAAACTTCAGTACAAACCGCGGGGGTGGATTATGTACGCAAGCCAGAATTGCATCATGCCGTGGAACCATATGCACTCCTCAGGTTTAATTCTCCTCATCGTCGCCATTTGCCTGGGCGCGTGCGCCGCCTCTGCCTCGACCCCGGGTCAGGCGGTTGAGCCGACCGCCCCGGCAGCTGATACCCCATCCCCACCGCCCGCGGCTGCCGCGGCCGCAACCACATCCACGGCTACAGTCGCCGCGGCCTCTACCCCTCTCCCGTCCACTGCTGAGCCGCCTGCCTTCACCCTTGCTGAGCCCGGGCCATACTTCCCGGGCAAGCGCTCTTTTACGATCCCCGCATCGGAAAGCCGGACAGATCGCGTTATAGGCATCACAGTCTGGTACCCGGCATTGAAGCCCGTGGATTACACCGGCACCCAAGCGCAGGATGCCGCATCGGACGAGAGCGGTGCGCCGTATCCGCTTCTGTTAACTTCGACCATTTTTGGCAATGAGTTTGCTGCCCATCTCACCTCGCATGGCTTTGTCGTGGCTGGCGTAGATGCCCAGGAGCCCAGCCAGGGCTTTGCAGCCTGGGTGATCGGCTACCCGTTAGAGATTTTATCCATGCTGGATTACCTCGCCGCTTCGCCGCCGGACGAGCTGGATGGCATGCTGGACGCGGATCACAGCGGCGCGCTTGGCTATTCGTTTTCCGGGCATAACACCCTGGTGTTGAGCGGCGCCCGCGTGGATCCAGAACAGTACCTGGCAAAATGTGCCCAGGGACCTGTCCTTGGGCCCTCGCCTTCTGAGAATATCACCATTGAGCAGACCTATCGCTATTTTTGTGAAATGGCTACAACCTGGGACGACTTCACCGCTCAGGTGGGCACGGAGATCACTGCTGGTGAGGATGGCTTGTGGCACGCATTGTCCGACGAGCGCATCCGAGCCGCCATGCCCATGGCTCCGGACGGTCCCTGGCTCTTCGGCGAGCGTGGCCTGGCATCGATAGATCTCCCCATATTGATGATCTGTGGAACCGCTGACTCGCGCGACACCGCTTACATCGATTCGTGTGTCTATGCTTTCGAGCACCTTGGAACCGCGGAAAAAGGCTTGATCTCATTTGTTGACCAGGGGCATCTGATGGTTTTTGACTCGCAGCCAAAGGCACGCATCAAGCATTTCATCACCGCCTTTTTTGGCTACCATCTGCAGGGTAAAAAAGAATATCGGGATGCCTACTCACAAGAGTTCGTCGAGCAGTTCGGCGATCTGGCCTGGGGCGCCTATACCCCTCCGTAGACACTGACCGTCGCTTCCGCTGGATATCAAGCCCTATGTGCCCGAAAAAGGCCAGCACTCCGGGGAGCAGGCTGGCTGGCTTGAATCATCGAGTGGTAGCGTCTGATCCATTGGCAGCCGGTATTTCCGCGCCTTTGTTTACCCCCGCCAGCCCAAACACTGCCATTCCGATCAGCAGGGTAGAGATCGCCAAAAGGCCGCCTGCCAGCCCTGCAGTACGCCAGTCCAGCGACTCCCACCATGGGGCTGGCTCTGAGCGCGCCCATGGTGGGCCGCTCTCGCCGGTGGCGGTATGGGTGTTGCCTTGCCCATTTCCTGGGCTTTGAATACTCACGCCTGCCTGTACATTCTCGCCCGATTGGGCAGTGCTGCTGATTATTCCGGTTAGTGCAACCCCCGATTGGAGAGTTGCTTCTGCCCCAGGTTGCACATCTTGCAGGCTGCTGTCCGTGTTAGGGTTGAACCCTCCGCTGGGCATCGCCCCCGGGCCTCCTGGTCGGGTGCCGCCCTCTGTTGCCCACCACGGCCCCCCGCCTCCGCGCGCTGGGGCAGCCACTTCCGGAGCTGTCGGTTCCCAGGAGCGGATGAACCCGACAATTGCCTGGATCTCGGCATCCGTCAGCCGGTCGCCCCAGGCTGGCATGGCAGTCCCGGGCACGCCCAGCGAGATGATCTGCTGCAGTGCGCTATCATTCGTCTCTTCCAGGTAGCTTTTCACATTCAGCGATGGAGCACGGCGTGTCCCCTGCCCCTCCGCCGCGTGGCAGCGCGCGCAGGACTGAGCGTACAGGTCTGCTCCGAGCTGCAGCGACTCTGCTGTAACCGGCACTGGCTTGTCTGGCGCGGGTATAGCGCCGCCGGGTACTTCACCCCAGCGGGTGATCAACGCCGTGACTGCCACCGTTTCTTCTTCGGAGAGTGTATCCCCCCAGGCAGACATCAGAGTCTTTGGGACGCCATTTTGGATGGTGAGCGTGATCTCAGCCGCATCTTTGGCGCGCAGGGCGGGGTCATTGAGCGCTGGAGCCAGATTCGTGCCCAGACCATCCGCCCCATGACAGGCAACGCATTGGGCGGCGTAGATTTGGATGCCCAGCGCCAGGATATCACCGCCTGGCAGCGCTTTAGCTTGCTCCAGGAGCGCCTGGTCCGGTTGTGTAGTAAAAGGCACCAGCGGCGCCAGACCCAGGTTGACCACCTGGTCCTGTGTTTGCCCCCAGTCGCCTATCTGGATCAACGTGATCAGTGTGGCGATCTGGTAATCGCTGAGTGGGCCGCCGTCCTCCTTGCTCCAGGCGGGCATGGATGTGCTGTACAAGCCACTCGAGATCACTTTCGTGAGCATCTGCGCGTCGGCAGACCGCAGGTCATCGCGGTTGAGCGCCGGGGTGGCGCCAATCCCTTCGCCTGCCAGTCCGTGGCACACAGCACAATTTTGGGCATATAAGGTCATCGCCTCGTCTAGATCGTTTGTCCGCTGGGCTGCCTGCGCCGATTCGATGCGCTGCGGTTCGTCGAAAGCATACAGCAGCAGTCCGACAGCCAAAAAGGCCAGCGCCAGGAGACCTACCATATGTTCAACCAGCCGGGGTGAAAGAGATCGTTTCTTCACGGATACACCACTTGCGAAGCATCAAACGCCTGGCGGCTGAGCGGTTTGGATGTGTCTACCGTGACCTCGCCGTTCTCGATTGTCACTGAGAACAGGTCCAAGGGGCGGGGTGCCGGTGGATTGAGCACCATGCCATCCGGGGTGAACTGGGAATTGTGGCAAGGGCATACGAAAGCATTAGCAGTCTGGTCCCAGGGGACATTGCAGCCCAGGTGGGTGCAGCGCTGGTACACAGCCAGGAATCCCCCATCGGTCAGGCGGGATAGATAAAACCGACCATTGGAGATATGGGTGACCGAGCCAGGTGGGAAATCGTCCACCTTGCCCGCCGTAATCAGTGAGCCGAACTCGCCTGCTTCCAGGCGGGGCTGCATATAGCCCAGAGTGATACCGCCGGTTTCTAAGACGACCAGGCCTGCCAGTGCGCCCCAGGAGAACTTCAAGAAATCCCGGCGTGAAGATTTTTTATCTGAGATGGCTGCTTGGTTTGTCATACGTCCTCCAATCCGCTTGTGTATATCAGTGCGCCGGCATGATCCACGGCCAGTAAAGCGCCATGCCTGGGCCCCGAAAGAATATTCCGATGGCTGTCAGCACGATCAAAGCACAAAATAAGAAGATGAATAGATACAGGATGCGTTCTTCTGGACTGGCTTTGAATACGCGCTGGTTGGCTTCGTCCAGCCCGACCAGGACCAGGAGCACCAGGGCGATGGGGACAACCCCGTTTGAGATCAAGCTCGGCCAGGTGGGCAGCCAGCCGCTCCAATCCAGTACGAACTCGTCCAGCACTACCCAGGCTGGGGTCAACAGCAAGCTGAATCCGGCTGCCAGCAGCGCCAGATAGCGACCGCGCCGGGAGCGGAAATAGATACCCACACTCTGGGGAGATAGATCGTAAAAGGGCAACAGTGCCAGCCCTGTCAGCGCCGCGGCAGGGATTAATATTGCCCCGACCAGTGGGTGAAAGTGAAGCAGCAGCTCCTGGATGCCGAGGAAATACCACGGCGCTTTGGCTGGGTTGGGAGATACTTCGGGATTGGCGATTTCCTCCAGGGGGGCCGGTACGAGCATCGACCACAGGAAGATGATCGCCAGCCACGCCAGGGCAAAGACTAACTCGCGTCTCACCAGGTGTGGAATGGTGGTCACGCGCTCGCTTTTTGGTTCTTCGCTCTCGGAGCTGCTCTTGGGGATGGATAAACCGCCGTCTTTGCGCACTCGCCAGAAGTGGTACGACATCAGAATCACGATGCCAATCGGAATGAAGCTGATGTGCAGCGAGTAGAAATGTAGCAGCGTGGTAGCGCCGACCTCTGGCCCGCCTAGCAGCAGGCGGCTTAGAAAAGGTCCAACGATTGGAATGTAGGTTATGATGCTGGTGCCTACGGTGATCGCCCAAAAAGCCAGCTGATCCCAGGGCAGCAGGTAGCCGGTGAAGTTGGCTGCCAGCACCAGCAGCAGCATTCCCACGCCCAGCAGCCAGTTCAGCTCGCGCGGGGAGCGGTGGCTGCCGGTAAAGAATACGCGCATCAGATGCAGCACGGCAACGATAACCAGTAAGTTGGCTGACCAATGGTGGATGTTGCGCAGCAGGTCGCCAAACCAGGTGTCGGCGCGCAAGGACAGGATGTCCTCGTATGCCTGGGCGGGGCTGGGGGTGTAGTTTAGCTCCAGAAAGATGCCGGTCAGCGCCAGGATCGTCACCAACAGCGCCGAGAGGCCGCCCAACCCCCAGGTGTAAGTCCAACTCAAGGTGCGCGCCGGCACTTTGGATGGATGCAGATGCAGCACTAGGCTGTCCACCACCATCCGCATCCGGCTGCGGTCATCCACGGGGATGCTGGGCGGCGCCAAGCGGCGAAACCTTTCGGGAAAGGGGATCTGCGGTATGTCAGGGGTTTGTTCGCTCATATCGCTCCTGCGGTACGGTCGGGTATGCATGGTCTCCTGCATTAAAGTGTTTACCATGTTCCTGAAGGATACTCAGGCGGGATGAAAAGCATATGCATATCGCGTGAAGAAAGTGTGAAGGATATCTGCGGGGATCGGACCGGTGGATGATCTTCACAAATGTTTCAAAAGAGCTTCACAGCTTCTTCACGCGCGGGTGATACAGTATGAGTGCTTCAGGCGCACAAAGGCCTGGCAAATAAAACCAGAATACACACGGAGGTGTACGATGTTGAAAAAGATCTTTGTTGCAGTATTGATGCTGATTGTCCTGGGGGCCGCGGCGACGGGTGTCTACCAATTTAACCAGGCGTCCGCCCAGGCTGGGGTGGTACCGACCAGCACCGCAGCTCAAAACGGCGGTTATGGGCAGGGGGGGAACAGCGCCCAGGGTAACGAGGCCAGCC
>CAZGIX010000018.1:27954-37813 GCA_964525785.1 uncultured Anaerolineaceae bacterium | reverse complement strand
CACTGAAGAGGGCATCCAGGCCAGCCTGGGCATCGTCAGCGCCATCGGCGGGCCAGTGCGCACCGGGCGCGGCGGGCTGCTGGAGCAGTACCTGCGCACCGACGCTATCCCCTATCCCGGCTTCTCCGGAGGCCCGCTGGTGGATGCCTCCGGGAGGGTGGTGGGCATCAACACCTCCGGGCTGGCGCGCGGCGCTTCCCTGAGCATCCCGGCTGCCCTGGCCTGGAGGCTGGCAGACACGCTGGCCAAACACGGGCACATACGTCGCGGCTTCCTGGGGGTGCGCAGCCAGCCGGTTGCTATTCCGCCTGCCCAGCAGAGCGCTTTAGGCCGCCAGCAAGCTTCTGGTCTGCTGCTGGTGGGCGTGGAATCAGGCAGTCCGGCCGAGGCAGGCGGGCTGCTGGTAGGCGATATCATCGTTGCCATCGCCGGGCAGCCCGTGACCGATCCGGACGAGCTGCTCGCCAGCCTGGCTGGCGATGTGGTTGGGAAGCCCCTTCCGGTGGAGGTGCTGCGCGGGGGTCAGCCGGCGACGATTAAGGTTACAATTGGAGAGCGCTGAGCATGAGAAGTATGGATTTTGCCGCAGCCCTGGATGATGCCATGGCAGACATGGCTCGCCGGGTGCAGCGCTGTCTGGTGGTGGTCCATGATGGGCAGCGCGGCGCCGGGGCGGGCGTCGTCTGGCGGTCAGGCGGCTATATCGTAACCAACCATCATGTAGTCGCCTACGGGCGTTCCTCTGCACATGAGGGCCTGCAGATCATTCTTCCGGATAACCGCCAGCTCCAAGCCCGGGTGCTGGCGCAAGCCCCCCACTACGACCTGGCCCTGCTCAAGGTCGAAGCGGATGATCTCGTTCCGGCGCTGCTGGCCGATTCCAGGGGCATGCGCGTGGGGCAGATGGTCTTTGCCGTCGGGCATCCCTGGGGTCAGCGCGGCTTTGTCACCGCCGGCGTGATCAGTGGCCTGGGAATGGCAGAGACGGAGAACGGGCACGGTCCAGTGCCCATCATCCGCTCGGATGTGCTGCTGCAGCCGGGCAACTCCGGCGGCCCGCTGGTGAACGCTTCTGGCGGCGTGCTGGGCGTCAATACCATGATCGTTGGTGGCGACCAGGGCGTGGCGATCCCCAGCCACGTGGTGGAGGCTTTCGTCAGCCAGGCGATCGGTGAGCGGTGATCCAACACAAGGGGTTGTCCCCTGGTGATTGGATCGGATGATGGTGCGCATGGGAGGCTTGATGTGATCCGGGTGGTGGTAGCAGCGCCAGGTGTGGCGCTGCGAGCTGGGCTGCGCACCCTGCTGGCAGCCGACGATGAGATCGACGTGGTAGGTGAGGCTGTCAGCCCGGCAGAAGCGCACCAGGCGCACCCACCTGCTGATGTGCTGGTGCTGGCTGGCGCTGGTCCGGATAGTGCCGGCTATAGCGACTCTTTCCGGGAGCGCATATCCACCGGGGGGGCACCTCTGGCAATCCTGCTGCTGGTGGGCGACGACCCGCAGCTTGCCCGCCTGGCGATTCCCAGGGGCGGAGGCGCCTGGGGTTTGCTGCCGGTGGACTGCTCGGCAGAAGAGCTGCTGGCGGCTGTGAAGGCCTTACACCAAGGGCTGCTGGTCGGCGACCCATCCCTGCTGGAGCCGCTGCTCTCCCTTAGTGCGGAGAAGGTCGAACAGGATGGCGTCGATGCACTCACGGAGCGCGAGGTGCAGGTGCTGGAGCTGCTGGCACAGGGGTTGGCGAACAAACAGATCGCCGCCGCGCTCGGCATCAGCGAGCATACCGTCAAGTTTCATGTCTCGGCGATCTATTCCAAGCTGGGGGCAAACAGCCGCACGGAGGCCGTGCGGCTGGGAGTGCGCCAGGGGCTGATCGTGTTGTAAAGGATCGCAATCCCTACTCCACGCCCAGATCTTCGCCCTCCAGGGGCGGCTCCTCTTCGGGGGGACGATCCAGCATTTGTAAGTGCTTGGCAACTACCTTGGTAAAGTAGCGCGTTTCACCTTCATGCTCGTAGCGGTCGGTCTGCAAGCGCCCTTCGATGAAGATCAGGCTGCCTTTATGCAGGTATTCCTGGCAGACCTCGCCCAGGCGCCCCCAGGCTTCCACGTTGAACCAGTCTGTGGCTTCTCTATCTTCCCCCTCGCTGCTCTGCCAGCGGCGGTTGACCGCCACGCTGAACTGGCAGACTTTGCTGCCCCGGGGTGTGAAGCGAGTCTCCGGGTCTTTGCCCAGGTTGCCGATCAATTGGACACGGTTGAGTGCCGGCATGTTTACCTCCGTTTCAGGGATAGGGATAATGAGCGCGGCGAGGCAAGGGTCGCCGAATATCTCTATTAACAGTTTAATCGTTACGGGAATAAAGTCAAGCGCGCCGCAACTTCGCTTTGAGCTGCTCCCCGGCTTTCAAAAGCGTAAGACTCCTGAACGACCGTCCCTGGTAAAATATGCTTAACAAAAGCCTGATAAAGGGGAGGATGACGGCTATGATCGGGGTTCTGGCAGTGGGGGTTCTTTTCTTTCTATATCTTGCCTACTACTACAAGGAAAACAAATTCAAAGAGATCGAGCGCCAACAGGCGATGCGCCGCGCCGTGATTAAGCTGAACGAGAGGAGCCGGCACTTCAGCCATTAGGCCCGTCTGCGCCAGCGGATCAGGGTGGTCAGCAACACCGGGATAGCCAGAAAGGCATACCCAATGAGATAGGTGAAGTAGCCGCGCGCCACTCCGCCTGGCCCGGGTGCCGGCGGCAGACCGCTTGGCGGACTGAAATTGGGGTAATATTCTGATGCATAGGCAATCGGCAGTCCGATCAGCGTGATCGCTGCCAGGATCAAGACCACCGCGGTGAGCGGGTGCCCTGAGCGGACGATCCAGGCGACTGCGGCTGCCATGACGAACCCGGCCGCGTAGAAGACCGGCGCATCATCTCCAATGACCCCATCCAGAGCCAGGTAGGAATACCACATCGGCATCAGCGGCAGAACTGCCAGCAGCCCATCCACCCAGTCGCGCCGGGCGACCAGAACCAGCACGATCAGGGTCAGCGCCAACCAGGACATAGCGCTGAAAACCGCCAGCCTGTCATTTGACCCCGTGGTCGGCATGACCACCATCAGCTCCACAGCTCCCACCAGTCCATAGCCGATCCAGGTCGCCGACCAGCGCGGCCACCGGCCGCGCCAGGCGATGGCCAGCCCCAGCAGGATCATGCCCCAGAAAGCCAGCTCCAAGGGGAAGATCAGGTAGCCGTTACGCGTGCGGTAGCCTTCGCCGGGAATGAAGTTGTGGCTGTAGACCGCCAGAGGGTACAACAGGTGTGGCAGCCCAGAAAGCAGCGCATATCCCCACGGTGCGGCTTCCGCTTTGGAGAGCGCTGCCGGTCGGTGGGCAGCCTGTAGTTGGATGAGCGTCTGATCCATGATTTGCCTCCCTGCTTGATTATATCTTGTGCATCCGCCGTAATGAGGCCTGCCTTATCATCGGCGGTAAATTCACACCCAATAGATCGTACGGCGATATATAGTTACATTACATATTACCCGAAATTGCAATCCGAGTCAAGTGAGGTTGCATCATCTGCCATTCACTGGTATCCTTAACCCCGGAAGACAGACCGCAGACGGCTGTCGGCGGTCGGCCGTCGGCCGTCTGCGGTCTGCAGTCAGCGGTCGAAATAGCGATCACTCAATAAAAGATGGAACCACCCATATGTACGTAGCCATTGAAGGTGTCATCGGCGTGGGGAAGACGACCCTGGCGCGCCTGCTCCAGCCTGCTTTTCAGGCCGAATTGCTGCTGGAAGTCTTCGAGGAGAACCCCTTCCTCTCAGATTTCTATGCCGACCGGGAACGCTACGCCTTCCAGACCCAGATCTTCTTTTTGTTAAGCCGCTACCATCAGCAGCGCCGGGCGGTACCCAAGATCCTGGAGAGCGGCGCCAGCCTGCTGGCTGACTACACCTTTGAGAAAGACGCCCTGTTTGCGGGGATCAATCTCCGCGGCGACGAGCTGGATATGTACTACCGCGTTCACGAGGCCCTGGCAGAGAAGATCCCCACGCCGGATTTAATCGTCTACTTGCGCGCCGACACGGATGTGCTCATGCAGCGTATCACCTTACGCGATCGCCCGTATGAGCGCAACATGGAGCGCGATTATATCGGCGAGCTCAATCAAGCTTACGAAGACTTTTTCAGTGAGCGGCGCCAGACGGTACAGGGAAATAAAGCACCGGTTCTGGTGATCGACACCAACCAGCTGGATTTTGTGCGCGATGGCGAAAACCTGCGCTGGGTGGAGAACCGTATCCGCCAGTCACTGCGCCTGTTGCCATTCCAGGCGGAGCTACCTCTTAGGATGGGGGAGTAAAGCTATGCGCATTAATCGGCAGACCCTGTTGAAGATCGCCGCCGATACGGTTGAGCAGCGCACGCGCCGGGAGCGTGACATACTGTCTATCTACTTGTGTGGCTCCCTGCTCGGAGATGATTTCCTCCTGGGCGGCACGACCGATATCGACTTGGTCTTCATTCACGCCGACAGCGTATCCAATGAGCGTGAAATCCTGCGCCTGTCCGATGAAGTGCACCTGGATATCGCCCACTACGAACAGCGACGCTTACGCAAGCCTCGCCAGCTGCGCTTAAATCCCCGCCTGGGTCCGGAGATCGTGAGCTGCAAGATCCTATATGACCCACAGCATTTCATGGATTTTACCCAGGCCAGTGTGGGCGGGCAGTTTGACCAGCCAGATTACGTGATCGAGCGCTCCCGCCAGAGCTCAGCCTATGCCCGCCAGGTATGGGAGGCCTTCGAGGCCGGTGAGCATGGAAAGGTGGGACCAGCAGAGGTCTACCGTTATTTGAAGGCTGTGGAGCACGCTGGCAATGCTGTTGCCAGCCTGACCGGTGATCCGCTGAACGAGCGCCGCTTCCTGCGCCACTACCGCCCGCGCACCGAGGCTGTGGGTCATCCCGGGCTGTATGCTGGCATGCTGGGACTGTTGGGGGCGCCGCACGTGGAGGTGGACAATTTGCAGATCTGGCTGGTAGCCTGGCTTACCTGCCTGCAAGCGCTGCCTTCCGATAAACGACCACCCCGCCTGGATAGTACCCGCATCCCCTACTACCAGCATGCTTTCGAGGCGATGCTGGATAGCGAGCAACCGCTGCACCTGCTGTGGCCTCTGCTGCGCACATGGACCCTGGCAGCCAGCCTGCTCCCCGAGGATGCAGACGGTGTAACAGCCTGGGCGAAGGCCTGCAATACCCTGGGACTACTCGGGCGGGGATTCGGCCAGCGCCTCCAGGCAATGGACGCCTACCTGGATTCCGTCGAAGAGACTCAGGAGGAATGGGCTCGCGCTAACGGCGTATGAGCAAAATGAGATAAAGCAGAAGGCGGAATGACGAGGTGTCATTCCGCCTTCTGCTTTTTGTTTCACGTGAAACAGGATTAGCAGTCTCACCTTCTGTTTCACGTGAAACGCTGGTGATACCCTAATCGCCGGGCCAGGTCCGCCGGCGGCGAGTGGCTGTGCCAAGCGGGCGTTTGGCCAGCAAGGTTACCTTCTCATTGTTGCCGCCCATCCAGACTCCGACCACCTCCCATCCCTCCTCGCCCCACTCGTCAAGGGTGGCCTGCAGCTCTTCGTCTTTAGGTTTGCTCCAAAAAGTCCCGAAGCTCTCTATCCGGTATTCCCAGCGGGCGATCTCAGCCATGCATCACTCCTTGGGAGGCAGGTTCTGAGACAGTGACACCATGCCTGCCAGTCCACCCAGGTTCATGGTATCCACCGCGCTGCTGGGTACGATCACCAGGGCGCCCTTTTCCTTCAGCCCTTCGAAAAGCATATTCATGGCCCGCAGGTGCAGGGCAGTTGGATTGTTGATATAAGCTTCTGAAGCGCTGGCAAAGCTGTGGGCAATCTGCATCTCCGATTCGCCCAGGATCACGCGCGCCTGGCGCTCGCGCTCGGCCTGCGCCTGGCGGCTCATGGCATCCTCCAAGTCCTGTGGGATGACGATGTCGCGGATCCAACCGACTGGACGGTGATGCCCCAGGGCGTGGTGCGCTCGTCAATGATCGCTTGCAGGTCGGCGTCCATCTTGGCCCGCCCGACCAAGATATCTGCCAGCTGCATCTGCCCGATGATCTCACGCAGGGCGGTCTGGGCGGCCCAGGTTATGGCAGAGCGGTAGTTTTCAACTTCCAGGGCTGCCTTTTCAGCATCCCATACCATCCAGAACAGGACCGCGTCCACGTCCACGGGCACCGTATCTTTGGTCAGCGTCTTTTCAGCCGAGAAGGGTGTCACCATCACGCGGTGATCGATCCAGTTGGCAATCGTATCCACAATAGGAAAGATCCAATACAAGCCCGGACCTTTCAGACCGTGGAACTTGCCCAGGCGCAGCACCACCGCCTTTTCCCATTGGGAAGCGATTTTCAGCGCCAGCAGGAAATAGGTGCCGATCAAGCCCAACACGGCAACGGTGACCAGGATCACGGCGCCGTTCACGCCGATCTCGGACATCCATATAGCAGAACCAAACGCTGCCAGGTATAGGATGCTGGCGATGGTAAGCGCCACGCCGTTCACGCGGGCACCAGGTTGGCCCATACCGGTTTTGTCAGCTGCAGACGTACTTTTCTTGTTCATTCTACCCTCGCAATTTACTCCAAGTCTATTTCAATCCCGGGCGGGGAGCCCTGCTCCCGCCAGGTCCGCAGGTTGAGAAGGACGCATCCGCTCACTTCATCCGCCGTGAAATCCAACCGGGCAGCCTCAGCCAGGTAGCGGCGTGTCAGGCTTTCCAAGCCATGAGATCGCAGGCGCTGTAACGCGCCTTCGGCCGGTTTTTCCCAGATATACGTGCCGCGGCCCTGCTGCGTGGAGATCAGCCCGGCTTCGTCGAGCAGCCGGTAAGCGCGCGCCACGGTGTTGAAGTTAACCCGCAGTTCAGTCGCCATCTGGCGCACGGTGGGGAGCTGGTCGCCAGGTTTCAGCGTTCCAGCCGCCACCATCTGGCGGATCTGCTCCATTATCTGGACATATATCGGTTGTCCCGAGCGAAAATCAAGGCTTACTGCATGCGTAGTGATCTTTCCCATATTGAAATTGTACCTTTGTATCATTGTATAAATGTATTATTGACTCAATTGTATACCAACTTTACCGGTTGTCAAGGGGTCGCTTTTGAAATTCAGGGCATGCAAAACGTCACTTGAGTAAAGCAGCGTGAAAGAGCATAAGTGCCGGATATGGTATGATTGGCGGGTGAAATGTTCGACGATCGAAAGCCGCGTGGTTACCCCTTGAATGAGAAGCTGATTCGCGAGCTGTTGACGGATGTCCGCGATGGAAAGACGAGCATCGATGAGGCGTTAGCCCGTATCGAGAGGTTGCCGTTTGTAGACTTGGACTTTGCCAAGGTCGATTCGCACCGCGGCCTGCTGCGCGGTTTTCCAGAGGTAGTGTACTGCGAGGGCAAGCGCACCGAGCATATCGTTACGATCCTGCGCGAGCTGGCAGCCGGATCGGGGCCTGTTCTGGCGACGCGTGCCAGTTCGCAGGTGTTTGATGCCGTGCAGGCCGCGCTGCCGGGAGCACGCTATAACGAGCTGGCGCGGGCCATCGTTTATGAGCCGCAGCCCTTGCCAAAACGCAGCGGGGTCATCCTGGTCATCACTGCCGGTACCGCCGACCTGCCGGTGGCGGAAGAAGCCGCCGTTACTGCCGAGGTGATGGGCAACCCGGTGGAGCGCCTGTTCGATGTGGGCGTGTCTGGGCTGCACCGCCTGCTGGCGCACATGGAGCGCATCCGCCTGGCCTCTGTATTGATCGTGGTCGCCGGTATGGAGGGCGCCTTGCCCAGCGTGGTGGGCGGGCTGGTGCGCCGTCCGGTGATCGCCGTGCCAACCAGCGTTGGCTATGGGGCGAGCTTTGGCGGCATCGCTGCGCTGCTCGGAATGTTGAACAGCTGCGCTTCGGGTGTGACCGTCGTCAATATCGACAACGGCTTCGGTGCCGGGTATGCTGCCAGCCTGATGAACGCTTTGCGCGAGGATGCGCATCTCCAGGAAGCCGGGTAAGGTTATCGGATGAAGATCGCCTATTTCGACTGCTATGCAGGCGTGAGCGGGGATATGTTCATCGGCGCCCTGATCGATGCCGGGCTGGATATGGATGCGCTCGTTGCTGGTCTGGGCAAACTGCCAGTGAGCGGCTATCACGTGGATGTTGAGCGGGTAAATAAGCGCGGCATCCAGGCGGTGCAGTTCAAAGTGATGCTGGAGACTTCTGGGGGCGCTCGTCTGGCAGATTCAGAATTCCAGGAGGTTGCCTCGGCAGTTCCGGGAGTACCTGGGGCTGCGGTGAGCGCTGACTCTGAGCACGCCCACCGCACCCTATCCGAGATAACGGCCCTGATCCAGGACAGCTCGCTCTCGACGTGGGTCAAGACCACTGCCTGCCGGATATTCCAGCGTTTGGCTGAAGCCGAAGGCCAGGTCCACGGGATGCCGGCGGAGCAGGTCCATTTTCACGAGGTAGGCGGCGTGGACGCCATCGTGGATGTCGTCGGGGCAGCGCTCGGGCTGGAGCAGCTCGGCATCCAGGGGGTATATGCTTCGCCGCTGCACCTGGGCTCCGGTTTTGTGCGCAGCCAGCATGGCATTCTTCCCGTGCCCGCGCCGGCGACCGCTCTGCTGGTGCGAGACGTGCCCTGCTACACCAGCGAGGTGCAAGGAGAGTTGGTCACCCCGACCGGCGCGGCTGTGCTTACCACGCTGGCCCGCGGTTTCGGACCAATGCCGCCCATGGTATTGAAAGAAATCGGCTACGGCGCCGGGCGGCGGGAGCGTGAATTTCCGAACGCTTTGCGGGTGTTCGTAGGGGAGCAGCTCCAGGAAAGCGCGCCGCGCCGCGTGCGCGATCCCTTCCCGGAGCAGCACGCTGCCCCGGTCGGGCCGGCTGGCTACCACGAAGGTCCGGCAGTGGTGATCGAGGCCAATATCGATGACATGAACCCGCAATTGTGCGAACACCTGGGTGAGCGCTTGCTAGAGGGGGGCGCACTGGATGTGCTCTGGCTGCCGGCCCAAATGAAGAAGGGCCGTCCCGGCGGGCTGCTGCATGTGCTGGCATCGCCAGAGGGCCTGGATGACCTGCTGGCGATTCTTTTCAGCGAGTCTACATCCATCGGGGCGCGCACCTACCCGGTGACCAAGCGCATGCTCCAGCGCCAGACTATGACCGTAGAGACGCCTTATGGGGCGCTGCGCGTGAAGGTCGCTCGTCTGGGTGAGCAGGTGGTCAACATTGCCCCGGAATATGAGGACTGCCGCCAGCTGGCGCGCCAGTCGGGAGCGCCTTTGAAGGCGGTCATGGCTGCCGCGCTCATCGCGGCCGGGCAGGCGCTCGATAAAGCTTCTCAATAGCGCGCCGGGAACAGACCTGGGGAGGGTGGAAAGGGCATTACAGTGACGATGCGGACTGTGGATGGATTCTTATTTGACCTGGATGGCACCGTCTATCTGGGTGATAAAGCCTTGCCGGGGGCGGTGGAGTGTATTACAGAGCTGCGCCGGCGCGGCAAGCGGGTCCTGTTTATCAGCAACAAGCCCCTGGAACCCGGTCGGGTCTACGCTGAGAAGCTGTCCCGTCTGGGCATCCCCGCCGGAGATATGGATGTCATCACCTCCGCCTACGTGCTGGGCTACCACCTGTCGCACACCACCCCCGATCTGCGCCTGTATGTGGTTGGCGAGTCTAACCTGCGCGCCGAGCTGCGCAGCCACGGCTTGATCGTGGTGGAAGATTTGCTTGACCAGGACCCAAAAAACGTCATCT
>CAZGIX010000018.1:2169-27944 GCA_964525785.1 uncultured Anaerolineaceae bacterium | reverse complement strand
GTTCCACGAAACGGAAGAACGGCTGGTTGTCGAGGAAGAGCTGGGTGATCAGGACCCCAAAGGCGTCATCTCGCCGCATGGGATCGACGCGGTGGTGGTGGCATTCGACCGCACCCTGGACTACCGCAAGCTGAACACCGCTTACCAGGCGTTGATGCGAGGAGCGCGCTTCTTCTCCACCAACGCCGACAAGATCTGTCCCATGCCGGGCGGGGGCATCCCGGATGCTGGCGCCACCATCGCGGCCTTGGAGCATATCACCGGGCGGAAGGTGGAGCTGGTGGCGGGCAAACCCTCCAGGCTAGTGATGGACGTGGCCTCTCAGCGCCTGGGGGTGGAGCCGGGACGCCTGATGATGGTGGGCGACCGGTTGGAGACGGACATCTACATGGGCCAGCAGGCAGGCGCACTAACTGCTGTGGTGCTCACCGGCGTGACCCGCCGGGAGGACCTGTCTGCCCTGGCGCAGCCGCCGGATTACGTGCTGGAAAACCTGCGCGAGCTGCCTGGTTTGGTGCTGTAAATAATCGGATACCGCGAGGTCGTGATGGGCGTGCGCGTTCCTGTGTATATCGGCAGCCAGGCGATCGAGAAATTCCTCAACTACTGCCGCCAGCAGGATCAGAAGGAGTTCCTGCTTGTAGCGGACGAGAATACCTACCCGGCTTTGGGTCAAGCGGTGGAGGCGGCCCTGCGCCAGCAGGGTTTCGACGTGCTCACCGTGGTGCTCAAAGGACCCGATGTGGTCGCCGACGAGCGCTTCCTGCTGCGGGTGCTGGTTGCCTACGACCTCAAACCGCGTCTGTTCCTGGCAGTAGGCTCGGGCACGATCACCGACATAACGCGCTTCACCAGCCACCGGGCCGGAAGGCAGTTCGTTTCGCTGCCGACCGCCCCGTCTGTGGACGGCTTTACTTCCATCGGCGCGCCGCTGGTCATCGGCGGGCTGAAGCAAACCGTCATCTGCCAGCCGCCGGTCGCAGTGTTCGCCGATCTGTCCACTCTGGCAGCTGCGCCACGCCGGTTGGTGGCGGCCGGTTTCGGCGATCTGATCGGCAAATACCTCTCGCTAGCGGATTGGAATCTGGGACGCCTGCTGTGGGATGAACGCTACGATTCGCAGATTGCGGCGCGCATGCTGGCTGCTGCGCAGAACTGCGCCGACCGGGCTCAGGAAATCGCTGGCGGGTCGGTCGAGGGGGTGCGCATCCTGATGGAAGGGCTGATTGAGGCCGGCTTCGGCATGCTGGAGTTCGGTAATTCCTCACCCGCCGGAGGCGCAGAGCATCAAATATCTCACCATTGGGAGATGATGATGCTGGCTGACGGCCGCCCTGCGGCGCTGCACGGCGCAAAAGTTGGGGTGGCTTCGATCATGACCGCCGGATGGTACGCCCAGCTGCGCGGTATGGCGAAAGATGAGGCCGCTAACCGCTTGAAAAATATCCGCCTCCCCGATGCGAAAGATGAGGAGCAGGTGATAAGGACCGTCTTTGGCCCGATCGCCGAGCAGATCCTGCCCCTGCAGAGCGATACCCTCTCCATGACTGGAGAGCGCTTCGAGGCCTATAAGGCGCGGGTGCTGGATAACTGGCGGGAGGTGCAGGCGATTGCTGCGGGCGTTCCGGAGCCTGGCGCTATCGCCGGCTGGCTGCGCGTGGTGGGCGGGCCGGTGAGCGCCAGCGAGCTCAATCTAAGCCAGGAGGAAGTGCGCCTGGCCCAGGATTACAGTCACTACATGCGCAGGCGCTTCAATATCAACAAACTACGCCTGCTGTTGGGCATCTCTTGAGAGCTGGCTTCGTAACAAGTGTAAACAAGGATCGTCAGTCTTTAATCGGCTGTCAGGTCCCGCGTTGCAGGGTCGTGCCACGCGGAAGCACATCGATCATGTGTGCAGGACTGCCGGTCCTGGTTCGATCATTCCGATCATGAGGCCTGACAATTTAGGGTGAACGCCAGAAGTGGTGGATCTAACCATCTTGAAACATATTAGAACAAATGTTTGACTATTTTGGTCTTATTTGGTATAATCACTTCGAAAACACGGAGGCTGTATGTCTAAAATTACCACTTCAGTAAAAAGTTCGCCTGGATCGCCGACAAATTTGGCGTGTCCTGGCAGCTGAATCTAGTATAACGAGGAGTGAAAATCATGAGCGGAGTCCGAGTTTTAGTCGGTACGCGCAAGGGCGCTTTTATCCTGACATCAGACGCCCAGCGCAAACAGTGGGATATCAGCGGGCCTCACTTTGCGGGCTGGGAGATTTACCATATAAAAGGGTCATCTGTGAACCCAGACCGGCTGTATGCTTCGCAGACCAGCGGCTGGTTTGGACAGGTGATCCAGCGCTCCGACGATGGCGGTCAGACCTGGGCGCCTGCTGGCAACGAGTTTGCCTACGACGGCGTCCCCGGCACGCACCAGTGGTACGACGGCACGCAGCACCCCTGGGAATTCAAGCGCGTCTGGTATCTTGAGCCCTCCCTGACCGATGCGGAGACAGTCTATGCCGGTGTAGAAGACGCCGCCCTGTTCCGCTCGAGCGACGGCGGGCAGACCTGGCAGGAGCTTTCCGGGTTGCGAAGCGCCAAGGGAGATCTCTGGCAGCCGGGCGCGGGTGGGATGTGCCTGCACACCATCCTTCTGGACCCGAGCGATCCCAATCGCATCTTCATCGCCATATCGGCTGCCGGCGCGTTCCGCACCGATGATGGCGGGCAGACCTGGCAGCCGGTGAACAATGGCCTGAAGTCCAATTTTGAGCTTCCGGATCCGACTGCCGAGGTGGGTCACTGCGTACACGGCCTGGCAATGCACCGCTCGCGCCCCGGCGTGCTGTTCATGCAGAAGCACTGGGACGTCATGCGCAGCGACAATGCTGGCGAGTCGTGGTATGAGATCAGCGGGAATCTGCCGACTGATTTCGGATTTGCTATTGCTGTCCACGCCCACGAGCCAGATACCGTGTACATCGTCCCTATCAAGAGCGATGCAGAGCACTACCCGCTGGACGGTAAGCTGCGCGTCTACCGCACACGATCGGGTGGGAACGAATGGGAGGCGCTGACCAACGGGCTGCCTCAGCAGGACTGCTACGTCAACGTGCTGCGCAGCGCCATGGCCGTCGACACGTTCGATCCCTGCGGGGTTTATTTCGGCACCACCGGCGGGCAGGTGTACGCCTCCGCCGATGCTGGCGATAGCTGGACACCCATCGTCCGGGATCTCCCCGCCGTACTTTCGGTAGAGGTCCAGTCGCTGCCATGATGCGCGTCGTGCTCCCCACCCATTTGTGGAGGCTGGCAAATACCAGCCGCGAGATCGAGCTCCAGGTCGAAAGCCCGGCGACTCTCGGTGCGGTGCTGGATGCGCTGGAAGCGCAGTATCCGATGCTGCGCGGGACGATCCGCGACCATGCCACGAAAGAACGCCGGGCTTTCATCCGCTTCTTCGTCTGCAGTGAAGACTGGTCTCACGAGCCGCAGGATGTGCCCCTGCCGGAGGTGATCGCCTCGGGTGCAGAGCCGCTGCGGATCGTGGGCGCTATGGCCGGTGGTTAGGCGCCTGCGCGCCCGGATCGAAGCGAGAGCAGAAGAGCGACATATGGGTTTTATCTACGAAGAAAGACCCTCGGACTCGCCGTATGTAGAAACGGTTACACGCGGCCGTACGGTAGGCAGCGGTTCTCAAATCCGCCCCTCCGAATTTCACTGGCATATGGTCTTCGCCAAGTACGACGGTCGCGCCTACCCGGTATTTGCGGGACCACTAACGGCGGCGGGTGTAGTGTCTTACACTGAAGGTGCGGAGATCCTGTGGATCAAACTCAGACTGGGCACCTTTATGCCTCACCTGCCCCCCAGGGATCTTGCAGATGCAGAAACGACCCTGCCTGGTGCATCGAGCCAATCCTTCTGGCTGAAGGGGTCTGCCTGGCAGTACCCCGACTTTGAAAACGTGGAGACGTTTATCGACAGGCTGATGCGCGAGGATGTGCTGGTTCACGATCCAGTCGTCAGCGATGTTTTACAGGGTCGTTTGCCAGCCATGGCCTCCCGCACGATCCGGCATCGCTTCTTGCGCGCTACCGGCCTGACCCAGCTCCATATTTACCAGGCCGAACGCGCCGGGCGTGCGCAGGCGCTTTTACGGCGGGGCGTTTCGATACTGGATGCCGTTTACGAAGCTGGCTATTACGACCAGCCGCACATGACCCGGGCATTGAAGCGCCATACGGGCTATACCCCTGCCCAAATTGTCCAGATGCGCAGGGGTGCATGAAGGAACATGCGTAGTTTGCCATTTTATACAAGACAGGCTCTTCCTGGTCTTATATAATACAAATGTTCCAATAATTATCCGAATATACACAAAAGGAGATTGTCATGGGTACTAATAACATGCAGCCAATCGTTCCGTACTTGTGGTTCAACAATCAAGCTGAGGAAGCCGCGAATTTTTACACCTCCATATTTAAGAATTCAAAGATACTGAGCGTTGCGCGCTTCGGCGAAGCAGGACCCGGGCCTGCTGGTGGTGTGATGACGGTAAGCTTCCAGCTAAATGGACAGGAATTCGTGGCGTTGAACGGTGGGCCTGAATTCAATTTCACTGAGGCGATATCTTTCTACGTCCCCTGCGCCTCGCAGGAAGAGGTCGACTATTATTGGGAGAAGCTGACGGAAGGCGGTCAGGAATCGCAGTGCGGGTGGCTCAAGGACAAATTTGGCCTCTCGTGGCAGATCATACCTACGATCTTAATGGAGTTGTTGAGTGATCCGGATGCAGAGAAAGCGCACAGGGCTATGGAAGCCATGTTGAAGATGAGGAAAATTGACATCCAGGCCCTTCAGCAAGCAAAAGCAGGTTAACCGCATCCGATTTGACCGCTGATCAGCAGAGCGATATCTGATATCCGCTGCTCAATCCAACAGGAGCGCGTTCGGGATTTCCAAACCGGGCGCGCTTTTCGATCTTTATGTCTGACGAGGCAGGGTTTTCGCATTCTTGAGAAAACCCTGCTTTCCCGTTCAGGGTGCACTCAAAGGTTGTAGGTTCGGGTTGTGTGGTGTGAGCGGCGAAGCCGCTCACACCACACAACCCATCTCATTATAATAACAACTTTTTAGTGCTCCCCCCGTTCACGTGTGGATTGTCACGCTTTGGTGGGCGTGGTAGAATGATTTAAAACGAGTCGTATGTAGACTCAGGAGGTCGGTTTTATGGAACAACAGATTGCGACATTTGCTGTTAAGAAAGGCCTGGCGCAGATGCTCAAGGGCGGCGTGATCATGGACGTGGTCACTCCCGAGCATGCCCGCATTGCTGAAGACGCCGGTGCGGTAGCGGTCATGGCGCTGGAGCGTGTCCCAGCCGATATCCGCGCCAGCGGCGGCGTGGCGCGTATGAGCGATCCCGAGCTGATCCTGCAGATCATGGATTCCGTCTCGATCCCGGTGATGGCGAAGTGCCGCATAGGACATTTTGTGGAAGCGCAGATCCTTGAAGCGATTGGCGTCGACTATATCGACGAGTCCGAGGTGCTCACCCCGGCAGATGAAGCTCACCACATTAATAAGCACACCTTCAAAGTGCCGTTCGTATGTGGCTGCCGCAACCTGGGCGAAGCGCTGCGCCGCATCGGGGAAGGCGCCGCCATGATCCGCACCAAGGGCGAAGCCGGCACAGGCGATGTGGTCGAAGCCGTGCGGCATGCCCGCTCGGTGTTAGGCGAGATCCGCCGCCTGCAGAATATGCCCGAAGAGGAGCTGATGGCGTTCTCGAAAGAGATCGGCGCTCCCTATGATCTGGTGCTGGAGACGCGCAGCCTGGGACGCTTGCCGGTGGTCAACTTTGCTGCTGGAGGGGTGGCTACCCCAGCCGACGCGGCGATGATGATGCAGCTCGGTGTGGATGGAGTTTTCGTCGGCTCGGGCATCTTCAAGTCGGGCGACCCGGCGCGGCGCGGCGCGGCTATCGTTAAAGCGGTGACCCACTATAACGACCCGTATATCCTGGCGGAGGTCAGCCGCAACCTGGGCGAGCCGATGGTTGGACGCCAGGTCTCGACCATGCCGCCGGCTGAGCTGATCGCCGGGCGCGGCTGGTAGTCGAACCAGATCGGCCCTTGACTGGGACATGGCCGTTATTTAATGGTGCACAGGCCTATGAAGATCGGTGTACTGGCATTGCAAGGTGATTTTGCCGAGCATATCACCGTCCTGCGCGGGATTGGGGTCGAAGCGCTGGAGGTGCGGCTTCCTGAGCAGCTGGACGGGCTGGATGGCCTGATCATCCCCGGCGGTGAATCTACCACGATCGGCAAGCTGGCAGAGGATTTTGGGCTGCTGGAGCCGCTGCGCCAATTTGGGCGGCAGAAAGCCGTGTGGGGCACCTGCGCCGGGGCGATTTTCCTGTCGAAGGATGCCAACCGATCGCAGCCGCTGTTAAGCTTGATGGATATTGTTGTGGAACGCAACGCCTTTGGGCGGCAGGTAGCCAGTTTCGAGATCGATCTGGAGGTGCCGGCCCTGGATAGGGTTAATGGCGGGGGCCATCCATACCACGCGGTCTTTATCCGCGCACCCCTGATCGAGTCTGTTCGAGGAGATGCCCGCGTCCTGGCGAAGCTCGAGGATGGGCGTATCGTCGCCGCGCAGCAGGGCAAACTGCTGGCAACTTCCTTCCACCCCGAGCTGACCGGAGACGATCGCTTCCACCGATATTTCGTCCTGTTGGCGGGAGGTCAAAGTTGACGCCTGGATGCAGGTGTAAGATTACCATTCGATGAGCATCCGTCCTTTTGACTGGCGCGATCTACCGGCGCTGCATCGCTACCGCAACCAGAGTGTTTTTCTGAACAGCGCCCTGCTCTTTACGCGTGGGCCGCTGCTGTTCCCCGGGGTGATGCTCTCCACGCTCACTCCGGCTGCCGGGATATTCACCAGTGTCAGCACCCATAACGGGGATACCGATCACATCCTGATCGGGCAAGCCATCCATTTAACTGGCGCCCAGGTGGCTCAGCTCACTTTTTTGTGCCCGGATGAGGCGTTGGATTCGGCTGCCCTGCCGTCCTTGCTGGAGCATCTCTCTGGCCAGGCTGTGGATCGCGGCGCCTTTCGCCTGCTGGCGGAGGTGGACGAGCGCAGCATGGCTTACGAGGCGATGCGCCGGGCAGCATTTGCAATCTATTCTCGCCAGCGCATCTGGAAGATCGATGCACAGCCATCGAGCGATGTGTCGCCGTTAGTCTGGCAGGTAGCCTCGGATGGCGACCTGATCGCGGTGCGTTCGCTGTACAACAACCTGATCCCTGGTCTGGTGCAGCAGGTGGAGCCATTTCCTGCGGAGCGCCTGCATGGAATGGTCTACCGGCAGGAGGGCGAGCTGTTGGCGTATATCGAGCTCAGGTATGGTCACCGCGGCATCTGGGCGCAGCCCTTTGTTCATCCAGATGCGGAAGATGTGATCGACGACCTCCTGGAGCTGATCGGGCACGTGCCGCACCGCCGCTCGAAACCGATCTACCTGTGCATCCGCTCTTATAACTCCTGGCTGGAGCCTGCCCTGGAAGATTTGGGGGCTAGTCCAGGGATACGCCAGGCGGTGATGGTCAGACATTTGGCTGTGCCACAGAAAACCGCGCGTATGTTTGCTCTGCCTGCTCTGGAAGGGGGGCAACCTGAAGTGACTGCTCCGATCGCACACGCGCACAGCGTCAATACAGAGAGTAATGGGGTTTTATGTCACAACGAGAGATAACAGACGATTTACAGGCATTGCTGGATGTCTTGCCGCCTGTAATCCAGCAGGCTGTCGTCAAAGCGGATGACAGCGATAACCTGCTGGAGATCATCCTGGATTTAGGACGGGTGCCCACCGCGCGTTTCGTGGATCGTGAAGAGGTGCTGAGCGATAAAGATGTAGCCCACGAAGAGATCTCCTTCGTCGTCGAGCGCATCGGTGAATTCGATGCCGATAACCGTGCCGGCCTGGAGCGCACCCTTCACCGTATATCTGCGATCCGCAACCGTCGCAGCCATATCGTTGGGCTCACCTGCCGGGTAGGCCGGGCGGTCTACGGAACGACAGACATCATCAAGGACCTGATCGAGAGCGGTAAGAGCTTGCTGCTGCTGGGCCGGCCCGGTGTGGGTAAGACCACCCTGCTGCGCGAGGCTGCTCGCCTGTTGGCCGAGTCCAAGCGGGTGGTGATTGTGGATACATCGAACGAGATCGGCGGCGACGGCGATGTGCCGCATCCGGCGGTCGGGCGCGCCCGGCGCATGCAGGTGAAGATGCCTTCTTTGCAGCACGAGGTGATGATCGAAGCGGTTGAGAACCACAATCCGGAAGCCATCGTGATCGATGAGATCGGGCGCGAGATGGAGGCTACCGCTGCCCGCACGATTGCCGAGCGAGGGGTGCAGCTTATCGGTACTGCCCACGGCAACACCCTGGAGAACCTGCTGCTCAATCCCACCCTTTCCGACCTGGTGGGGGGTATCGAGTCGGTGACGCTCTCCGACGAGGAGGCGCGCCGGCGCGGCACGCAGAAGACTGTGCTGGAGCGGCGCGCCCCGCCCACCTTCGACGTGCTCATCGAAATCCAGAACCGCGACCGTTTTGCGATCCACCCCGACGTGGCTGCTTCAGTTGACTCACTTCTGCGCGGCTACCCACTGCCGCCCGAGATTCGCATGCGTGACGAAAGTGGTTTTTATATCGAACGACCGGCGCTGCCAACACGCCCATTTCAGGGGCAGACAGGTACCCAGGGATACCGCCGTCAGGCCGCCGAAGCTGGCAACTGGGAGCAGAATACGAATGCAGAAGCAGCCTCCCAATCCGCATCACGCTTCGCTTCCGAACCGCACGCCGAGCCCCCGCACACAGCCTTGCAGACCATCCGCATCTACCCGTATGGGGTGGCCCGCAATCGTTTAATGCAGGCGATCAAGCGGCTGCGTGTACCTGCGACTGTCGCCAACGACCCCGGACAGGCAGATGTGCTTGTGACACTGCGCTCGTATTATCGCAAGCGCCAGCACACGATTGTGGAGGCCGAAAACCGGGGCATGCCGATATACGTGCTGCGCGCCAACACCATCAACCAGATGCTGCAGTTCATCAGCGATCTGTTCAACCTCTCGGCGTTTGCCATCGACGATCAAGGCGAGGACTACGTTCGCCAGGAGACCCAGGCCGCCATCGAGGCGGTGCTCAATGGTGAGCGCTGGGTGGAGCTGCAGCCGGCTTCATCCTCGATCCGCCGCTTGCAGCACCAGATGGCTCGCCAGGCGAACCTGGCTTCCCATTCCTATGGGAAAGAGCCTTATCGCAGGGTGCGGATTTTCAGGGAGTGATGGGGGAGCGCAGCTGCATACCTATGTTTATCACCCTTGAAGGTTCGGAAGGGAGCGGAAAGACCTCCCAGCACGCCCCGCTCGTGGAATTCCTGGAAGGTGCGGGCTATGTGGTGTTAGCCACCCGCGAGCCCGGCGGGACGATCATCGGTGAGCAGGTGCGCAAGATCCTGTCCGATTTAGAGAATACCGCCATGCACCCGCGCGCCGAAATTCTCCTCTTCCAGGCTTCGCGCGCCCAGCTGGTTGAGCAGGTCATCCGGCCTCACCTGGAGGCGGGAGGGGTAGTATTATCCGACCGCTATGCCGATTCATCCATGGCGTACCAGGGCTATGGGTACCAGCTTGTGCCATTGGATCGTCTGGCCGCTATCATCCAGTTCGCCACGGGTGGGCTGAAACCCGACCTGACCTTGTTTCTGGATGTGGATGTAGAGGAAGGCCTGCTCCGCCGGGCGCGCGGCGGCGAGTGGAACCGCCTGGATGCCTATGATCTGGACTTTTACCAGCGCGTCCGCCAGGGCTACCTCGAGATGGTGCGAGCAGAGCCCGAGCGCTGGGTGGTGATCGACGCCAACCAGCCGCCAGATCAGGTCCAGGCGGCTATGCGTGCCGTAGTGCTGGAACGATTGCAGCGCAAGCGGATGACCTAAAAATCGTCATCCATTCCCCCGAAACCACCACCCATATCTCCGCCAGGCCCGCCCAGGTCTGGGACTTCTTTCTCGATCTCTTCCGGGCTTTGACCGGCCTCCAGGCGACCGACGACCTCATCGAACTCAGGGCCGACATCCTCGCCCATCTCACGGCTCATCTGCCGCATCATGCGCCCCAGCGCTTTTGGATCGTCTTCAAGCCCTTCTAAACTGCTCGGGTCGGCAAACGATTCCAGGCGGCTCTCCTCAGACCGGGCGAAGCGCACGCGCCCAATGCGGCGGCGCACCTGGTCGCTCTGGCAGTGCGGGCAGTTCACCGGACGGACGCCATACTCGCTGTAGCTCATAAAGATCTCGAATCTTCGCTTGCAGTTCAAGCAACTATACGTGTAACTCGGCATATTACCTCCGAATAAATTGACTTTAGAAATTATAATCAGAAATATGAACGATTCAATTGAATTTCAACCTTTTCATCAACATCCACTTCTGATTGTCATCTCCGGACCATCTGGTGTGGGAAAAGACACGGTCATCCAACGCATGAAGACGCGCGGCCAACCATTTCACTTCGTCGTCACGGCAAACACGCGCCCAGCACGGCCTGACGAGCGAGAAGGTGTGGATTATGTCTTCGTCTCCAGAGACGAGTTTGCCCGCATGATCGAGGCTGGTGAGATGTTGGAATACGCCCTGGTGTACAACGACTACAAGGGCATCCCGAAAGCCCAGGTGCGCGATGCACTTGCCAGTGGAAAAGATGTTGTCCTGCGCCTGGATGTGCAGGGTGCGGCGACCATCCACCGGCTGGCACCAGAAGCGCTGCTGATCTTCCTGACGACCCAGGATGAGGATGAGCTGGTGCGCCGTCTCATCGCTCGCAAGACAGAGACGCCCGAGGGGCTGAATTTGCGCATCGCCATGGCGCGCCAGGAGATGAAGCGCGTGGAAATATTCGATTACATCGTGGTAAACAGGGATGACCAGTTAGACCAGTCGGTAGAAACCATCCTTGCTATTATCTGTGCTGAGCACCATCGCGTGCGCCCACGAAAGGTGTCTTTGTGAACCAGGATTATCCTTCACCGTCCAATTACCCCGCTCAACCCGCTGCCCCAGGCCAGGTCTGGGTGGAATCCCCTGTCGTGCGCCCTGTGGTCACTTATACGCTGGCTGCCATTACCATTCTGGTATTCCTGCTCCAGTTAGGCACCCAATTTCTCTATCAGGGTGTGGATATCCCGGCCCTGTGGGGGATGAAAATCAACGAGATGATCGTCCAGGGTCAATCCTGGCGGCTGATCACGCCGGTATTCCTGCACGGCTCGATCCTGCACATCCTTTTCAACATGTATGCCCTGATATCCTTCGGACCCGGGTTGGAGCGCTATTATGGGCACGGGCGCTTCCTGGCGCTCTACTTCGTGAGCGGCTTTGCTGGCAATGTCTTTTCGTTTATGTTCTCCACTGCACCTTCCCTGGGCTCCTCTACAGCCATCTTTGGCCTGCTCGGAGCGGAAGGCGTGTTTCTCTACCAGAACCGGAGTTTGTTTGGTCGTAAAGCGCAGCGAGCACTGGTGAACCTGATCACCATCGCGATTGTCAACCTGGTGATCGGCATGTCACCGGGTATCGATAACTGGGGGCATATCGGCGGGCTCATAGGAGGTACGCTGTTTGCCTGGCTGGGAGGCCCCGTTCTGGAGGTCGATGGCGTTTACCCACAGCTGGCGCTGACAGACCGGCGCCAGGTAAGCGTGGCGGTTGGCGCTGGAGTGGGCGTGTTTGCCGTATTTGCATTGCTGGCGGTATTAAAAATTTATTTGGGCGGGTAGTACTCGGGGGGACGCTTTTCGAGGAAGGCGCGCACGCCCTCCTTATGTTCTTCTCCCCGGGCGGCGATATCTTGCAGGTGCGCTTCGTAATCTAATATCCCTTCCAGGTCAGGGAGCGCGGCTTTATTAAAAGCGCGCTTTGCCAACCCCATGGCGCGCACTGGCCCGCGCGCCAGCTCGGCCGCCCAGGCGCTTGCCTGGCTCTCAAGCTGTTCTGGCGGCACCACCCGGTTGACGAGGCCCAGCGCCAGGGCCTGCCTGGCATCTAGCGGGGCGTTAGTGAGTGTGAGCTCGACTGCCCGTCCCAGGCCGATCAAGGCCGGCAGCAGCAGCGAGACTGCCGAGTCGGGGACCAGCCCAATTCCCAGAAAACCTACCACAAAGCGAGCGCCTTCGGCGGCGATGCGCAGATCGCATGCCAGGGCGATCCCCAACGCGGCGCCCGAAACGGGCCCGTTGATCGCCGCCAGCACGGGCTTCTCCAGGCGGCGGATTTGCACGATCAGGGGATTGTAGGTGCGCTGTATGTGGTAGCGAAAGGAAGTCTCCTCCGCCTGCTTGATCTCGAACAGGTCCTGCCCGGCGCTGAAGGCGCTGCCGCGGCCGGTCAGCAGCACGCAGCGCACCTGCGGATCGCGCTCGGCCTGCCGGAAGGCGTCTTGCAGAAGCCCTACCAACTCCAGATTCAAGGCGTTGACCTTGGGGCGGTTCATATGTAGGCTCAGCACGCCTGCCTGGGTATCCATCAGTAAGGTCGGTTCAGGGGTAGACATAAGCCCTCCTCCAGTTCAATATCAGCCATATAGAGTGTAGCACAGCCCTGCGTAGATGCCTAGAAGTCATCTCAAAAATGGTTATTTTGGGTGTCCCCAGAACCTCCTGTTTTTGAGATAGCCTCTAGTAAGCCAATTAAAAAGTGCTCCCCCCAGGCAAGGGGGAGCCAGATTTATTGATGGACAGAGTGGGTTTGTAGCCTATATCGGAAAGTCGGGGGGACTGAAATCGTCGTCAGATTCCTCATCCGAGTCATCATCGTATCCCAGCTCCAGCTCGATTTGGTCGTCGACCAACCGTATCCATAGGAGCAGAAGCTGCCCATCATCAACTTCCACATAACGAGCAGCCACTATGGGAGACTGGGTCTGCTGCCCCTCCTCGGTGCGATATTCCAGATTGATGCCCTGGTGGTTTTTCCAGGCCCGGTAACAGCGCTCGACGAGCGAAGGACCGCTGAAAGTACGCAAGCGGGTGATGGCAATATCTGCCAGGGTTGGCCCTTCGTTCAGCCCAAGCGCCCAGCCATCCGTGATAGCTTCGAATGTCGGGGGAGGACCTTCAATAATGGTAATTTTATCTTCCATTCTTAACTCCAAACAGTACGCCCTCCATTAGAGCGCAGCCAACGCGCGCTATCATACCATGAAAATGTTATTGGAATGTGAAGCGATTCTTAGAGCCAAGGACAATCCGGTGCCGCAGGATGCTGGATTAGGAGGCCCTCGATTGCGCGAGTATAATGTGCGCTGGAGAATGGAAGATGGTGAAATTGGTGATCTTGATCGAAGAGCTGGATGATTGGTCGGCTTTCAACGTGGCCTGGCCGGGCTTCCTGCACACCGCGGAGAGCATGCCGGGGCTGCTGCGTGAGACGAGCAGCCACGTCGATTCGATGCTGTACGGAGGGATCCAAGTGAGCAGGGTCCATGAGCTGTTCTTCGACTCCCTGGAGACTGCCCGGGGGGCAATGGCCTCGTCAGAAGGGCGTGCTGCCGGGGCGCTGCTGCAGGCCATGACGGGTGGCAAGATGGTCCTTTTCCTGGCAGACCATAGCGAAGACGACCTGAGCAATATTCGGAAATACACAGCCGAGTCAGGCGCCCCTCAGGTGGGGTTGGAGCAGCCGGCTGAATGACATCCAACCGCAGAGCGCTGTGCCTGGTTATGGCGGTTTCATTTGTCCTGCTGCTGGTGGCAGGATATTTTGTGCTGCGCTGGTTGATCGCCCGCCGCACGCTGCCAAATCTAACGCGTGCCAACCAGGTATGGGCCTGGGTGCGCGACCCCAGCTCACACCCGGAGCTGGCGATCCGGGCTAGCGAGCGCTGCGGCGAAGCTCCTTTCCTGCAGCCGACGAACGGCATCATCGGATTTATCTGGGGTGATTCGTTCCGCCCGGGTCACCGCCATCAGGGACTGGATATCTTTGGGGGCGAAGATATCGGTATGACGCCGGTGGTTGCCGCTTATTCCGGCTACCTGAGGCGCCTGCCGGACTGGAAATCGTCTTTGATCGTTCGCATCCCGCAGGATCCGCTCCGCCCGGAGCGCCAGATCTGGATTTATTACACGCACTTGGCGGACGAGCAGGGCAATTCGTATATCGAACCCGGCTTTCCACCGGGCACCAGCGAAGTTTATGTCGAAGCGGGCACGCTGCTCGGCTACCAGGGCAATTTTTCCGGAGATCCCGATAATCCTACCGGCGTCCACCTGCACTTTTCGATTGTCGAGGATGATGGCCAGGGCCAATTTCGCAATGAGCTGGAGATCCGCAATACCCTGGACCCTTCACCCTATCTGGGGATGCCTCTCAACGCCGAGACCAATCCCGGCGAAATCCCCGTTTGCCCTGACTGACTGCTCTCGTTTCTCTACTCTCTTTCGCGGGAGGATTTGGGATGCCCGATTTTCAAGACAAAGTTGTCCTCATTACCGGCGCCGGGCGCGGTATCGGAAGGGCGCTCGCCGAGGCGTTTGCCCGCCAGGGAGCTCGAGTGGCTGCCAATGACCTGACCCCCATCAACCTGGATGAGACCGTCCGGCGCATCCGCGCGGCGGGTGGGCAGTGCAAAGACTACGTCCACGATATTGCCATGAAAATGCCCGTCCAGGCCATGGTGGAACAGATCCGTGATGACTGGGAGCGCATCGATATCCTGGTTAACAATGCCGGGGTGGAGCCGCATGCCTCGATCCTGGATATGGATGAGTGGGACTGGCGGCGCACTATCGATGTCAACCTGAGCGGAGCGTTCTTTACCATGCAGTCAGTGGGGCGGGTGATGAAAGAGCAGGGCGGTGGGATGATCGTCAATATCGCCTCCATCGCTGGGCGCGCCCACGGCCTGCGCGAACGCAGCGCGTATGTCGCCAGCAAGACCGGACTGATCGGGCTGACGCGTGAGGCTGCCCGCGAGTTCGCTGCCTACAATATCCGCGTCAACGCCGTCTGTCCCGGGGTGATTGAGACCGAGATGACCGCCAGGCTGCGCCAGGACGAAGCCATGCTGTCTAAGTGGCTGGAGGATATTCCCCAGGGGCGCCTGGGAACGCCGGAGGACGTGGTGCACCTGGTGCTGTTCCTGTGTAGCGACGCGGCGGCTTATCTGACCGGGCAAGCCATCAACGTGGATGGCGGCAAAGTGATGTGCTGACCCGTCTCAATCTTCACATTCCCCCGGCGCTCTACCACCGCCGCTTTCGCTACCTGTGGGCGGGTCTGACGATCTCTGCCGCCGGCACACAGATGCAGACCTGGGCGCTGTTCTGGCAGATCCGCACGCTCACCGACCAGCCCATCGCCCTGGGTGGGGTAGGCCTGGCGCGCATCCTGCCCATCGTGGTATTCTCTCTCGTCGGCGGGGCGGTCGCCGATGCCGCCAACCGACGGCGACTGCTCTTCGCCACCCAAAGTGTGATGGTGCTATCCGCAGCTACCCTGGCCTGGCTCACATTTCGGGGGCACATTCAGCTATGGCATATCTATGCCCTGACCGCCGTGCAGGCCACTGCGGTGGCTTTCGACACGCCCTCGCGCCAGGCGCTGGTGCCCAACCTGGTGCCGGCCCACGACCTGTCCAACGCCTTCTCTCTGACGTCTATCGGCTCCCATGCGGGCTCTATCGTTGGGCCGGCCTTGAGCGGGCTGGTAATTGCCTACTGGGGCCAGCCGTACACTTACTTGATCAACGCCATCAGCTACCTGGTGGTGATCCTGGCATTGGCGCTGATGGGAACTGTACCCCAGGGCGGCAGCTCGCTCAAACGCCCTGAGGTCAGCCTGAGCGCCATACGCGAGGGCGTGCGCTTTATCTTTAGCCAGCCGATCATACTGGCGACCATGATCCTGGATTTCTTTGCTACTTTCTTCTCTTCTGCCAATACGCTCATGCCCATTTACGCCCGGGATATCCTGCATGTAGGAGTGATCCAGTACGGCTGGCTTTCGGCTGCCCAGGCCATTGGGGCGGGGCTGGCGGCACTGGTGATCTCGCAGATGTTCGAAATCCGCCGCCAGGGACGGGTTTTCATGTCCGCGGTGGTGGCGTTTGGGCTGGCGACGATCACTTTCGGGCTGGTGCGCAGTTTTCCTCTGGCGATGGCAGCCCTGATCGCCATCGGCGCCTGCGATTCGGTCAGCACCATCATCCGCAATACCATCCGCCAGCTGCAGACGCCCGATCATATCCGTGGGCGCATGATCAGCGTCAACCAGATCTTCTTCATGGGGGGACCGCAGTTAGGGGAGGTGGAGGCCGGGCTGGCAGCCCAGTTCCTCGGAGCGCCGTTCGCAATCGTCAGCGGGGGAGTAGGCAGCCTGCTGGCGGTCGCCTGGGTTGCCCGCCGCTGGCCGCAGCTGCTGCACTACAACGGCGACGAGCCAATGCAGGCGGGATAGGCATATAGGCGTGATCGTTTGTCGTTGTGTGGGCTCAGGGAAGGTCGAGCCTGCCCGCATCGTCAAATGGGAAGAAGGGATTCCAGGCCACTTCCCATAAATGCCCGTCCGGATCGGCAAAATAACCGTTGTAGCCGCCCCAAAACACGTCTTGAGCCGGCTTGACAATCCTGGCTCCCGCTTGCGCGACCTGTGCTAATACTTCATCGACCTCTTCGCGTGTTCGAGTGTTATACGCCAGGGTGATCCCTTCAAAACCTTCTCCACCCGCCGGGACGGTTGCATCTTCAGCGAGCTTATCGCGCGGGTACAAAGACAGCACCACGCCTCCCATGGAGAAAAAGGCCACGTCCCCCTGGCTGGCTTCAGATTTCTTCCAACCCAACCCCTGCTCGTAGAATTTCAATGCGGCGTCGAAGTCGCCAACGCCTAACGTAACCAGATGCAGCTGCTGTCGCATGGTGTGATCACTCCATTCTCAATTTATGGAACCGCGGCTTGATTCTGCAGCCCTTCCCACTCACTCATCAGCCCTTCCATTTCATTCTGGACGCGCACATACTCGCCTCCCAGGTGCTGCACCCTGGCAGAATCTGGAGGCGGGTTCTCCAACTGGCGTCCCAGATTGGCAAGCTGCTGCTCTAATTCAGCGATCTGCGCCTCGATCTCCTTTAGACGGTTGGCGCGCTTGCGTTCCTCCAGGGAAGGGCGTTCCGGGCGTGATCGCGGCACGCGCACCGGGCCGTTGAGGCGCGCTTCCACCGCCGCGGTCAGGACAGCTTCCTTCTGCTGGCGTAGCTGGGTATAGGTGCCCTCGAAGACAGTCAGATGGGCCTCGCCCGGGTCGATCTCCCAGATCTGTGTGCCCAGGGCGTCGATCAGGTAGCGGTCGTGCGATACGAGCAGGATCGTGCCCTTGTAGTCTTGCAGCACCTCCTGCAGGATCTCCTGGGAAGGGATATCCAGGTGGTTGGTGGGCTCGTCGAGCAGCAGCAAGTTGGCGCTGCTCAGGGAGAGCTTGGCCAATGCCAGCCGGCCGCGCTCGCCTCCCGACAGGGTGGAGACCTGTTTGAAAACATCCTCTCCGCTGAACAGGAAGCGCGCCAGGTAGTCGCGTATCTCTGCCAGCAGCAGGCCCGGGGCGACCGATTCGATCTCCTCTACCAGGGTCTTGTCGGCGTCCAGGCCCTCGTGCGCCTGGGCGAAGTAGGCAATATCCAGGCTGGCGCCCAGCAGCACCTCGCCGGAGTAGGGCGGCAGTACCCCCAACAGAGTCTTCAGGAAGGTGGTCTTGCCCGCACCGTTGGGCCCGATGATGGCAGCGCACTCGCCGCGCTTGAACACCAGATCGGGGATGTGAAACAGCGGGTGCCCTTCGTCGTGGTATCCAATTGCCACATTGTAAGTGCGCAGCACCAGATCCCCGGAGCGCTGCCCGGATTTGAGGTTGATGTGCAGCTGCGGTGGGCGGTTGGATGGCGGGCGCAGCGCCCGGATGCGCCGTTCCACTTCCTCGGCGCCCATCGTATGGGTAGAGATATCCGCCTCGGCGCTGATCTCCAACCAGCGCTTGCCCTGCATGGCCTCGATGCCCAGGCTCTCGATGGCCTCCACCTGGCGGCTCAGCCGGCGCAGCTTGCCTTTGGCTTGCGAGACATTCTGCCCGGCAATATTGCGCTTGACGTAGTCCATCTCTTTGAGCAGGCGCTCTTTCTCGGTGTCGAAGATTTGCCTCCGCAGAGTCCAGCGTTCCTGGCGTGTCTGCACGTAGGCACTGTAGTTGCCGCGGTAGGTCTCCAGCCCGTCCTGGCGCATCTCCCAGATATGGTCGACCACCTTATCCAGGAAATAGCGGTCGTGCGAGACGATCAGTGTGGCGCCTGCCCACTGGCTCAGGTAGCCCTCCAGCCATTCGACGGCGGCGATATCCAGGTGGTTGGTGGGCTCGTCCAGGATGAGCAGGTCGGGTGAGGAGAGCAGCAGGCGCGCCAGCACCGCCCGCGTGCGCTGCCCGCCGGAGAGGTGGGTGATGGGGCGCTGGTAGTCTGTGGAGTCGAAACCCAGGCCGGTCAGGGTCTGGCGGATGCGTGTCTCGTAGGTGTAGCCGCCGCGCCGCTCGAACTCGTGCTGCAGGGGGCCGTAGCGCTCCAGAGCGTCCTCCGACTGTGCTGGATCGCTCATGGCGGCTTCCAGGCGCGCCAGCTCAGCTTCCAGGCTGCGCAGATCGGCAACTGCTTTCAGGCACTCTTCCCACAGGGTGTGTGTGCCGCTTAGCCCGGCTTCCTGGGGCAGGTAGCCCAGGCGCGTGTTGCGCGCCCGCTGTACGCTGCCGCGGCTGGGCTCCTCCAGGCCGACCAGGATGCGCAGCAGGGTGGTCTTGCCGATGCCGTTCGGTCCCACGATGGCGATGCGGGCGTCCTTGGGGATGCTGAACGAGATGCCGCTGAATATGAGGGTTGGCTCAAAAGATTTGGCCAAGTTTAAGGCGCTTATGAGAGACATCCGAAGCATGATTATACCGTGTTATAATCGCGCCCCGTGAGGCCTGAGCGCCGGAATGACGAGCGCCTTTGCCTGACGGAAGAGACTCAATATGGAACCAGTACAACCACCGCAAACCGGCTACTCGAAAACTACCCGGCGCCTGATGTGGGCGCTGCTGATTGTTTTCTTGATCGCCGCTGCTATCACCGCTTATTTCACTTTTATCGCCGTGCGCGATTTTGTTTTGAGCTGGGAGATGACCTCCCTGCCGGGCATCGCCCTGACCACCCGACCGACCTCTACCCCGGATGCAGCCGGGGTGATCATGGATGTGCAGACCCCCCTCCAGGTGCCCGACACCGGGCCGGAGCCCCAAGAATGGGATGGCGCCAGCCGGGTCAATGTGCTGCTGGTGGGCCTGGACTACCGGGACTGGTCCTCGGGCGAGGGTGCCCCACGCACCGATACTATGATGCTGCTGACCGTAGATCCGCTGGCGCGTACGGCGGGCGTCCTATCCATCCCGCGCGACCTGTGGGTGAATATCCCGGGCGGGTTCAACTACGGGCGCATCAACACGGCTTACAGCCTGGGAGAAGCGTATAAATACCCCGATGGCGGCGGTCCGGGTCTGGCGATGGCGACCGTGGAAGAGCTGCTGGGCGTGCCCGTCGATTTTTATGCCCAGATCGACTTCGGTGCTTTCGTGCGCTTCATTGACGAGATCGAGGGGGTCAAGGTTAACGTTAAAGAGAAGATGAAAGTCGACCCGCTGGGAGATAACAACGTCAAGACCTTGCGCCCCGGGGTGCAGGTGCTGAATGGCGAGCTGGCCCTGGCGTACGCCCGCACGCGTAAGACTGAAGGCGGCGACTTCGATCGCGCTCAACGCCAGCAGGAAGTCATCATGGCGATCCGCGATCGCGTCCTGAGCGGCGATATCCTCACCCGGTTGATCACCAAGGCGCCTGCTCTGTACGATGAGCTGTCCTCCGGGGTCAACACCAATCTCAGCCTGGAGCAGGTGATCAAGCTCGCCTGGCTGGCCTCGCAGATCCCCGCGGAGAATATCAAGCAGGGTGGGATTGGACCGCCCGACCAGGTGCTGCTGGTCAAGTCGCCCGAGGGCGATGACGTGCTCAAGCCCATCGCCGACAATATCCGCGCCCTGCGCGACAGCATCTTCTTCGACCAGGTGACCGCCAGCCCGGCTGCCAGCATGCCGATGGCTGAAGTGCTCCAGGCCGAAGGGGCTAAGCTCAGCGTGATGAACGGCACTGCCACTGCCGGCCTGGCAGCCAGCACCACCGATTACCTGAAAAGCCAGGGCTATAACATCACCCAGACCGGTAACGCCGACCAGATTTATACCAGCACCACCCTGTACGACTATACCGGCAAGCCTTACACGCTCAAGTATCTGACCGAGCTGATGGGCGTGGATCCCAACCGCATCTTCAGCCGCTACGACCCCACCAGCCAGGTGGATGTGGTGGTGATCCTGGGCAACGACTGGGCGGCTGACAACACCTTGCCTTAGCTTCATGTCGAGGCTACCTCGGAAACAGGGGATTTTGGTGTGTGTAACGGTGAAGCCGCCACACACCCTGGACGACGTTTAGTGGTTTTCTCGTTAAGTCCTTGTATTATCCCTCACCCCAACCCCCGGCCCCTTCTCCTCTCCCAACGTTGGGAGAGGAGAAGGGGTATGGGGAAGAGGTGAGGGCGATATGCCATGAATTTAGCGAGGGCACCATTTAGTTATTATCAAGCATGTGGATACGCTAACGGGTTCTGTCGAGCGCGTCACGTTTTACAACTCCGAGAACGGGTACAGTGTGCTGCGCCTGCGGCCTGAGAGAGCGCACCGCATGCCCGGGATCAGCCGGGATGGCCTGGCGACGGTGGTGGGCAACCTGCCCGAGATCACCCCCGGTGAGCACCTGCGGTTGAGCGGGCGCTGGGTTAACCATCCGAAGCACGGCCTGCAGTTCGAGGTCGAGATCTGCGAGCAAGCTTTGCCCGCCACTGTGGCGGGCATTCGCCGTTATTTGGGCTCGGGCCTGGTCAAGGGCATCGGTCCGCGCCTGGCGGAGCGCATCGTGGCGCAATTCGGAGCCGGCACGCTGGAGGTGATCGAGAGCCAGCCGGGGCGCTTGCGCCAGGTTCCGGATATCGGCCCCAAGCGCGCCGCGCTGATCGCCCGCGCCTGGGAGGAGCAGAAGCAGGTCAAAGAGATCATGCTCTTCCTGCACGGTCACGGCGTCTCCACCAACCTGGCGATCAAGATCTACAAGCAGTATGGCGATCAGGCCCTGGGGGTAGTGCGCAGCGACCCCTACCGCCTGGCGCGCGATATCTACGGGGTGGGCTTCAAAACTGCCGACCGCATTGCCCAGGCGTTGGGACTGCCCCCCGACCACCCCTCGCGCGTCGAAGCCGGCATTGTTTATTCCCTGAACGAGATGACTGAGGATGGGCATGTCTACACCCCGCGCCAGGCGCTGGCAGAGCGGGCGGTCGATCTGCTCCAGGTGGCGCCGGATCTCATCGATCCCGCGCTGGAACGCCTGGCCCAGGACGACCGGGTGCGCCAGGAGGCCCTCCCGCTCCCGCCGCAAGCCGCCGCCCCATCCGGCGAAAGCGGACATTCGGTTGCTGAGCTGCCCGGCGAGTACAGCCTGCCGGCGGTCTACCTGACCCCCTTGTACTTCAGCGAGGTGGGCGTGGCGGAGCGCCTGCGCCAGCTGGCGTACGCCCTGCCTTTCCGCCTGAGCGACGTGCCGCCGGCTTTTGTGGCGCTCGACCCGCAGCTTTCCGACGGGCAGGTGGCCGCTGTCCGCACCGCCATCAGCCACCCGCTCAGCGTGCTGACCGGCGGACCCGGCACCGGCAAGACCACCGCCCTGCGGGCGCTGATCGCCGCCCTGGAATCGGCTGGCAAGCGCTGCCTGCTGGCCTCCCCGACCGGGCGGGCTGCCAAGCGCCTCTCCGAAGCTACCGGCAGACCCGCCAGCACGGTTCACCGCCTGCTGGGATTCGCTCCCGGCGAGGGCTTCAAGCACAATGCCGAAAACCCGCTGCCGGCTGACCTGGTGGTGGTGGACGAGGCCTCCATGCTCGACCTGAGCCTGGCTTTCAACCTGCTCAAGGGCCTCCAGCCAGGCACGCACCTGCTGCTGGTCGGTGATGTGGACCAGCTCCCTTCGGTGGGTGCCGGGGACGTGCTGCGAGATGTGATTGCCAGCGGGATCGCGCCCGTCACGCGCCTGACGGTCATCTTCCGCCAGGCTGCCGGCTCACACATCATCACCAACGCCCACCGCATCAACCAGGGACACATGCCGGTCTTCCTCAAAGAGGCGGGTGATTTTTTCCTCTTCCCGGCTGAGACCCCGGACGAGGCTGCCAGCTGGGTGCAGGAGCTGGTCTGCCAGCGCATTCCTGCCAAGTTCGGGCTGCACCCCTTGCGCGATATCCAGGTGCTGGCGCCTATGTACCGCGGGCCGGCCGGCGTGCACGCCCTCAACGAGCGCCTGCAGGCGTCCCTCAACCCGCCGGCGCCTTCCAGACCGGAGAAGGCTCTCTACGGGCAGACCTATCGCACCGGAGATAAGGTCATGCAGGTGCAGAACAACTACGACAAAGACGTGTTCAACGGCGATATCGGCTTGGTCGCCAGGCTGGACCCGGTGGACCAGACCCTGAGCGTGGATTTCGAAGGGCGCGGCGTGGATTATGACTGGAGCGAAGCCGACCAGCTCAGCTTGGCTTATGCCGTCTCGGTGCACAAGGGACAAGGCTCCGAGTTCCCTGCGGTGGTCATCCCCCTGCTCACCGCTCACTACCTGATGCTGCAGCGCAACCTGCTCTACACGGCAACTACGCGCGCCAAGCGCCTGTGCGTGCTGGTCGGCAGCCGGAAAGCCATCGGCATTGCCGTGCGCAACAACCAGGTGGCACATCGATATACGGCGCTCGACTGGCGCCTGAAGGAGCGTGTATGACCCATAATGGCCCTGTCATCCAGCTCGAGCGCCTGGGTAAGACCTACCTGGTGCCCGAGCGCGAAGCCGGATTGAAGGCGGCGGTGCGCAGCTTCTTCAAGCGCCGCAACCGGGAGGTCAAGGCGGTGGACGAGATCTCGTTCTCGGTCGCGCCGGGTGAGGTGGTGGGTTTCCTCGGGCCGAATGGAGCTGGCAAGACCACCACCTTGAAGATGCTCTCCGGCTTGCTCTACCCCTCTGCGGGGAAAGCCACGGTGCTTGGCTTCACCCCCTCGCGCCGGGAAAGGGATTTCCTCAGCCAGATCACGCTGGTCATGGGGCAGCGCCAGCAGCTTTCGTGGGATATACCCGCCCTGGACTCATTCGAGCTCAACCGGGCGGTCTACCGCATCCCGCCGGAGGAGTTCCGCAGCACGCGCGACGAGATGGTTGAGTTATTGGAGATGAAGGACCTGGTGGGAAAGCCGGTGCGCAACCTGTCGTTGGGCGAGCGCATGAAAGCCGAGATCATCGGGGCGCTGCTGCACCGCCCCAGGGTGCTGTTTTTAGATGAGCCAACCATCGGCCTGGATGTGACCATGCAGCGCCGCATCCGCTCTTTCATTGCCGAATACAACCGGCGCTACAATGCTACCGTGCTGCTCACCAGCCACTACATGGCGGATGTGGAGGCGCTGTGCAAGCGGGTGATCGTCATCCATCACGGGCGGCTGCTGTTCGACGGCGACCTGCACCAGCTGGTGGAGCGTTTTTCCCCGCAGAAGAAGATCGTCGTGACCCTGGCGGATACCTCGGTGGACCTGAGCGCCTATGGGGATGTGATTCACAAGGAGGACGACCGCATTGCGCTGCGTGTGAACAAGGCGGATGTGCCCAGGGTGACTGTGCGCCTGCTCTCCGATCTGCCGGTGGTCGACCTGGTGGTGGAGGACCCGCCTGTTGAGGATGTCATCGAGCTGGTATTCTCCCAGACGGCGGAGGCGAGCCTGCCGTGAGGCACATGCTCGATTACTACCTTACCCAGATGAGGATCGCCATCATCGAGCAGTTCCAGTACCGGGTGGCGAACTACTTCTATATGTTTGGCATGATCGCCGAGCCGGTGGTCTACCTGGTGGTGTGGTCGATCGTGGCAGAATCGCAGGGCGGTGCAGTAGGGGGCTACACGGCCGGCGAGTTCGCCGCCTACTACATCGTCTGGACGCTGGTGCGCAACATGAATCTCGCCCTGACGCCCTACGCCTGGGAGCACATGATCCAGCGCGGCCACCTGTCGGCGGACCTGCTGCGCCCGGTGCACCCCTTCCACGCCCAGCTGGCCTATTTCTCGGGCTGGAAAGTAGTGGTGATCGTCATGTGGCTGCCGATTGCGCTGATTCTGTCGCTGATCTTCAAGCCCACCCTGCAGCCGGCGCTGTGGGAGATCGCTGCCTTCGGTGTGGCGCTGTGGGGCGGCTTCCTGGTGCGCTTCGTCATGCTGTGGCTGCTGGGGATGATCACCTTCTGGACCACGCGCGTGGGCGGTTTCTTCGAGCTGTATTTCACCGTCGAGCTGCTGTTTTCAGGCCGGCTGGTGCCGCTCTCGCTGATGCCCGAGTGGGCGCAGCGCGCCGCAGACTTCATGCCCTTCCAGTGGGCGTTCGGCTTCCCCATCGAGCTGCTGCTCGGCAAGTTCACCCCCCAGCAGGCGCTGTCCGGGCTGGGCATGCAGGTCTTCTGGGTGCTGCTCGGTCTGCTGTGCTCGGCCCTGGTCTGGCGCACCGCCTTGCGGCGCTTCTCCGCGGTTGGGGCTTGACTCTTTTCAGGACTGGCAATCCTGCCAGGATTGCCAGTCCTTGAAGATCATACGAAGTGCACAACGATTGAACAAGGAAATCTGCAGTGCGACAACTTCACGACTCTCCGCTCTCTATTCTCGCCTCTCGGTGACCCCATGACCCTCTTCCGTTTGATGGCCAGCTTCTTCCGCATCGGCGCGCTCAACGAGCTGCAGTACCGCGTCAACTTCTTCGTGCAGCTCTTCCAGTCCATTCTGGCGCTGGTGGTCGGCCTGGTAGGGCTGGGATTGGTGTTCAACTACACGTCCGAGCTGGCTGGCTGGACGCGCCCCGAGCTGCTGGCGGTCATGGGGGTGTTCATCATGATGAACGGCTTGATCCGCACCACCATCCAGCCCAATATGGAGCGCTTGATGACCGACGTGCGGGAGGGCACCCTGGATTTTGCCCTCACCAGGCCGGTCGACTCGCAGGTGATCGTCAGCGTGCGTGAGGTGCGCATCTGGCAATCGGTGGATATCCTGGTGGGAGCCATCGTGCTGGTCGTGGCCCTCGTCCAGCTCGGCGACCGGCTGGAGATCGGGCAGGTGCTGGCGTTTGCGGCCACCCTGCTGATGGGCGGGCTGATGGTCTACTGCTTCTGGCTGATGATCACCACCGGCGCCTTCTGGGTGGTGCGCATGGATGAGATCGTCGAGCTTTTCTACGGGGTGTACCAGGCCGGGCGCTGGCCGGTGAGCGTGTATCCCGGCTGGCTGCGCATGCTGCTGACCTTCCTGGTGCCGGTCGCCTTCGCCGTGACCGTGCCCTCCTCGGCGCTGGTGGGGCGTCTGAACCTGCAGACGCTGCTGTTCACCGCCCTTTTGACCGCCGCGTTGCTGCTTCTCTCGCGCTGGTTTTGGAAGTGGGGCCTCAAGAATTATTCCGGCGCTTCGGCATAGAGATATTTCCCCCAAAATCTGACC
>CAZGIX010000018.1:0-2069 GCA_964525785.1 uncultured Anaerolineaceae bacterium | reverse complement strand
CCCCAAAATCTGACCTCTTGTCAAATTTCATATTTACATTATACTAATATCGATATATATGGTCCTTATTATCTTGTTATGGAAGTGTGCCGACGGCTTGCAGCTGGATCCAGCTGTTTGACTCCCTTCCGCTTGCAGCCACAGCTGTCGTTGGGGGAAATGATCCCTGGTGAGTAAATTCTCAGTTTTCCAATAGCATGTTTGCTCCGTAGGTTCTGGAGGATCGTATGCGCAAAATCTTGATCCCGATCTTGTTTGCACCCTTGCTCTTATTGGCACTGCTGGGCGTGTACAGCATCGCCTCCGGGCAGATTGACATCAGCCAAGGCGCAAGCCCCGACCGCCTGGTCGCCAGCGAGAGCGATGGTGAAAACACCCGCGCCATCTACGCCCCGGCGGACGCGCCTCCAGGCGAGGCGCCTACAATCAGCTTTATCGACTCCCCCACCGCCACCTGCTACCAGCCCGACCACACGCAGGATGCCTGCTACATCAACTGGTATTACATGTCGGTGAGCGCCAGCCCGAATTACATGATTACCATGACCGCCGTGATCAACGAAATCGGACCGGTGATCCGCTACCACGGCTTCTTCCAGACCTCTATGTATGCCCCGTTCAACATGCAGGATCGCGGCATCAAGGTCGCCTGCGGCGCGCTCGGAGAGGGAGGCGTTCCGGATTGGGGGAAAGCCTACGCCTACACGCTGCGCGCCAGGGACAGCGCTAACTTGAAATCCGCCAATTACGGCACCGTCTACTGTCCGGCTTATATTCCGTAGCGGCTGGAATTGGAGCGCGGCCTGATGTCTCGCAAGTTGATCCCTGGGCTGCTCGGCTTGCTGGCGCTGTCTGCCCTGACAGTGCTGTGGTTGAGCGTGGTGCTGCGCGCCAGCGCCGCTCCGCCAGGACCGGACGACCCTGGCAGCATGCCGCCTCAGCGCGAGCGCCAGGGGGAACCCGAGGCGCCGCTGATCTCATTCATCGACAGCCCGACGGCGCAGTGCTACCAGCCCGAACCGCACAAAGATACCTGCTATATCCAATGGTATTACCTGAACGTGACCGCCACATCACCGCAGTACATCATCAGCATGACGGTGTCGATCGATAACCGCAAGCGAGCCTATTACGGCGGTTTCTTCCAGACATCGATGTATGTCCCGCAGGAGATGAGCTCCCCGGGCTTCCGGGTGGCATGCGGACCTCCTGGAGCGAGCGGCGTTCCGGATTGGGGCGCCAGTCATACGTATGTGATCCGCGCCAAGGAAACCGGCGGGCTCAAAGCCGCCAACTACGGCAGCGTCTATTGCCCGGCGGATATCGTGCCGGTCGCCGCTGTCAGCCTGGCAGGTCCGCTGGCCGGCAGCACCGGCATCACCTACCCGTTCACCGCCACGGTTAGCCCCATCACTGCCACCCTGCCGGTAACCTACGCCTGGAGTGCGTCTGAGCAAACCGCCATCACCGCCACTGGGGGAATTACGGGCGTGCAAAGCTTCGCCTGGAGTTCCCCAGGGGAGAAGCAGGTGGTGGTCACGGCCTTCAACCCGGCTGGCACTGCCACGGTCACCCATACGATCACCGTCGAAACGCCCATCTCCGGTCTGGCAGCCAGCAGCGAGAGCCCGACCATCCTGGGGGACGCCACCCACCTTACGGCGACGGTCGCCGCCGGCAGCAATGTGGTCTACGCCTGGGACCTGGGGGATGGGGATACGGCGGCTGGGCCGGCTGTCAGCCACACCTATCCCACGGCGGGTGTGTACACCGCCACCGTCTCAGCCAGCAACGGCGTTAGTGCGGAAACCGCCAGCACAACTGTGATTATCGACGGTCCATCAGGATTACCCTTGACAAAGCACGCCTACCTGCCCCTGCTGCTGCGGGCGCCTGGCACCGGCGCCAACGGCAGTGGTCAGAGTGCGCCTGTGGGCCGCCTGCCCGAGCTGGTCGAAGTCCTCCCCCGGTAAGGAAACGCCAGACGGCGACGGCTATCCAGGGTAACAGCCGACGAAATCCTCAAATTGAACTCGTAGCCGTATAGCCTCCCGCCGCGTTCTTCGATG
>CAZGIX010000017.1:0-39118 GCA_964525785.1 uncultured Anaerolineaceae bacterium | reverse complement strand
AAAAGGCGAGACGCTGAACTACTTATATTCTTGATTGGTATACTATAAAACTCTAAGTTGATTTATCCGGTGATTGAAATATGATCCCGAAAGCTTAGATCAGGAGCTGTTTGAAGTGTGGCGTTATCTGGTGAGACGGCTGGCTTTCATGCCGGTCCTTCTGGCCCTGGCGAATTTTTTGGGGTTCGCTTACGCATATCTCCTGGGACCTTTGCAGACTGCCCGGAATCCCTATGCCGTGAGCGGTGGAGAACTGCCGCCGCTGCTGCCCCAATATCTCGAGTATTTAAGAGGGGTATTGCGGCTAGACTTCGGCAACCTGGCGCAGGGTGAGCCAATTATAAATGTGGTGCTGCGCACTGGATTAGCCAGTCTGGTACTGCTCATCCTGGCGCTGGCTTGCAGCATTCTGGTGGGACTACCGCTGGGGTTGAATGCCGTGCGCAGCTCACCCGCAAAGGTCTCGCCCTGGCTGACCGCGATTGTCACCGTTGGTCTTGCTTCGCCGGGTTATTTCATTGGTGTCATCCTGATCGCGCTGTCAATCATGTATTTCATCTGGGGGCCGGGTGCTGAGCCCCTTTTCCCATTCCAGGGTTTCGGATGGGATGACCATCTGGTGCTGCCTACCCTGGCATTGATGGCGCTGCCCACTGTAAAGATCGCCCAAATTACCTCGGGAATGCTGGTGGAGGAGATGGGGAAGCAGTACATCGTTGCGGCACGCAGCTTAGGACATTCCTCGAGATCCATCCGCCGGCGGTACGCTTTTCGCAACATACTGGCACCGGTAGTGATCACAATCGCCTCATCGCTGCGCCTGATGGTTGCCGAGCTGATCATCATCGAGCGGTTGTTCGGCTGGCCCGGGATTGGGCGGCTTTTCTCGACAACCGTGATCTTGACCTCGCAGCATAATAATTTCCTATCCCCACCATTAGTCGCTGCCCTATTGACTGTGCTAGCAGCAACATTCCTGGTCAGCGATACCGTTGCGGGTGTAATCGTTCGCGGGCTTGATCCAAGGCAGGTGGAGTCATGAGCACCAGGCTGGATGCGTCTCGCCGCACTCCGCAACCGACAATCGACTCTTTCAATCTGCCGGAAACTCGCATCCTGCGTTGGTTCAGGCATTTGAATTGGCCGCTGCTCATCGGAGGAATGATCACACTGGCAATTGTGGTTATGGCTGTCTACGGTCCGGATTGGGCAGCCCAGGATCCGATGCAAGAAAATTACGCCCTGGTGATCGATGGCAAGGTAGTTCGACCACCCTACCCTCCGTTTACCCTGGCTGAACACCCATTGGGGACTGACCAGTTTGGACGTGATTTGCTCAGCCGCATCTTGTGGGGGGTGCGCCCTACCTTAATCCTGGTTACCACGGTTGCGACTGTGCGACTGATCGTGGGAATATGGTTGGGATTAATCATCGGCTGGTCGGGTGGGCGGCGAGGCCGGATATTCGACTCGATCCTGTCTGCGGCGCTGTCCGTCCCGGTATTAATCGTTGCGCTGATGGGCATCTCTGCAGTCGGGATCGAAAAGGGGCTGTGGGCATTTATCTTCGGCCTGGCGCTGACCGGTTGGGCCGAAACGGCGCGCATCATCTCGACTCAGACGCGTACAATCAAAGGGCAGACGTACGTCGAAGCTGCTTGTGCATTGGGTGCATCTGAGCTGCGCATCCTCCGCAAACACGTATTACACCATATCTCCCCCCTGGTTTGGATGCTATTAGCCTTTGAGGTCAGCACAACGCTGCTGGTCGTGTCTGAGTTGGGTTTCTTGGGCTACTACATCGGTGGGGGAGTTTGGATCGAGGTACTTGATTTTGTGGCGGTCAATACGACTGGCCTGCCGGAATTAGGGCAAATGCTGTCTGATACTCTGGTCTCGCTGACGAGACCGCTGGTGTTTATCATTGTGGGCTCCTTTGTATCCCTGATTGTCCTGGGTTTCAACCTGTTAGGAGAAGGACTGAGGCAGCGCCTGAGCCGTCAAATAGCGACTGGCGGTAGATTGAAAGGACTCGGCGGAATGATCGAGCATTGGCTCGAGGGGATAATCCCAGCCTCGGCGACAGATTGGCTGGAGACCAATGCGGTCCGCCTGGGGATTGCCGGGATGGTCGTCCTGGTCGTTGGGGGTTGGACAATCTGGCATGAGTCTCGCCCACAATCGAAGTCTATTGAAGAACAACAGTATCTGGTAGTTCCCGGCGGGCATCTGTGGGCGACCGAGCGACACGACGCGCAGGGGACTCAATGGGTAAACGCCAGCGGGCCATCTTCCGCGGCTGCTCTATGGACATATCAAGCTGAGGGTGGTTTCGTCGGCGGGCCTGCAGTAGCTGCCGATGGGTCGTTGTATATTGCCACCACGAATAGCGAACTACTCGCCCTGACGCCGAATGGTCAAGAGGTTTGGCGAGCCAGGCTGCCAGGAGTGCCGGTTGGCTCGCCGGCTTTAGGGCCGGATGGAAAGATCTTCATCGCCGGCCAACCAGGAGGACTAACCGCCTATTCACCATCAGGCGATAGGCTGTGGGAATTCGTCACTGAGGGAGGACGGGAATCTACTTCCGGACCGGTTGTCGACTCGCAAGGGACCATCTACTATACCCGGGTAGATTCGATCCAGGCAGTATCTCCCGATGGGAAGCCGCTGTGGTTGAGCCTGATCTATGATAGCTATGTAGAGCAACCTCCGGTACTTAGTGCGGGAGAGGCGTACATCTTCTTATTAAGTGGCGCGCTCTCAGCCAGCAGCGGCGTACCGCTCAAATTAAGTGATCTGAGTATAGAGGAATTGATCTTCACCAATCCCGCCTTTTTTGTCGGTGCGGATGGCAAAACATATCTCCGAACAGGACACGAGGTGCTGAGCTGGGTGGCTACGGATGAGGGGGTTGTCACTGGATCGCCGATAACCTGGAATCACGCTGGCAGTGTGCCGATCCCACCGCTAAACCAGGGGACGACACCCGATGGCTCAGTTTGGCTGCTTTATTCGGGTGAATTCTTCGACACCCGGCTTGTCTGGCTGGACAGTACAAGCCGCATGTTATCCAATACGCGGTCGCCCGACCACCAGGGCAATTTGCTGGGTATCGACAAGGATGCGATCGCCTATATTTGCTCGGATAACTTCTCAGTGAATGCAAATTGTAAGGCATTCGAGATTGGCTCAGAAACTCCGTTGTGGGAGCTCGATCTGGGTGACTCGGTCAAGGTCGCGGGTGGGGCTTTAATCCCAAACCGTTTGTACATCGCAACGGACCTGGGCACGCTCTATGCCGTAGGGGGAAATTAACCGCCAAATCTATAAAAACTATTATTGAGATGACTCCTGAACACCAGATTCATCGTTGGTCTTATAATTAAGCGAAAGCCTGTTGGTCAAATACCAAAGACCTGCAGTAATCCCTGATAAATTGCCGGAGCAACTTCAGGAGTGATAATTCCAGTCCCTTTACCGCTGAACCGGTATTTTAAAGATATTCACACGAGTTAAAAGAGGAATCGGCTTATGCGTTCCACATTGATTAAGGATGGACAGCTGATCACAGCCAGTGAGACATTCGTGGCTGATATCCTTGTCCGCGATGAGCGGATAATTTCGATCGGGACAGATCTGACAGCGGAGGATGCTGACATCATCGACGCCCGCGGTAAGTTGGTCATGCCGGGAGGCATCGATCCGCACACCCATTTCGACCTGCCTATGTTTGGGACGGTATCTTCGGACGACCACTATACCGGTCATAAAGCAGCCGCATTTGGGGGAACGACGATGGTCATGGATTTTATCTCCCAGGACCTGGATTCTCTTGAGGCGAATGTGGATGCCTGGCATGCCAAAGCCGATTCGAAAGCGGCGATAGATTTCTCTTTCCACATGAATATAACCCGCTTCGATGACAGGGTGGCCCAGGAGATGGTGCGATTGCCAGGGCTTGGCATCCCATCCCTGAAAGTTTTTACAGCCTACAACCGGCGTTTGAGACTGCAGGACGGGGACATTTTCAAAGTACTGCGCATCGCCCGAGAGCTCGGAATGCTGACAATGCTGCATGCAGAAAACGGAGACGTCATCGATATATTGGTCGCCGATGCGTTAGCTGCCGGGCATACCACACCTGAGTGGCATGCGTATACTCGACCTGCCTGGGGAGCAGTAGAAGCGTTCTTACGAGCGGCTGCGCTGGCGGCACAGGCTGATGCGCCAATCTATCTTGTTCATATGAACGCTGCTGGTGAGGTGGATCAGCTGGATTACTGCCGCCAGCGTGGGCTGTCAGTTATGGGTGAAACCTGTCCGCCATACCTGTTCTTCACGGTAGATCATCTGCGGCGCCCGGATGGGGCAAAATGGATCTGCTCGCCACCGATGCGGAGCGTGGAGGACAACAACCGCCTGTGGCAAGGACTTTCAGATGGCATCATCCAAACGATCGGGACAGACCACTGTCCATTCTTTTACGACGGAACTCGACCAATTGATTACGAAGGATATCCGGTTGCTATCCCAGGGAAAGAGCTGGGTAGAGATGACTTCACGAAAATCCCCAATGGTTTACCCGGGGTTGGAGATCGGCTGCCCGTGCTGTGGACCTATGGAGTGCGAGCGGGCCGGATTACACCCAACCAGTTCGTAGCCCTGACCAGCACAAATCCAGCCAAAATCTTCGGTATATATCCCCGCAAGGGTGCCTTGCTGCCCGGCGCGGATGCTGATATTGTGATTTGGGATCCTGAGCGACGGTTGACTTACGGTATGGCACACGCCCAACACCGGACGGATTACAACTTGTTCGAGGGTTGGGAATTGGTTGGTTTTCCGGAAATGGTGTTCCTGCGCGGGCACCTGATTGTGGATAGAGAACGCTGGTTGGGTGGGTCTGGGAAGGGGAGATTTATAAAACGCGATTCCGCAGCAGAGGTGCTATAAGGCGCACATATTGTGGTCCTTTCGAGCTACCTTCCCCTGCTACCGATAGCTGTTCTAATACTTAATGCAGGCATTATTTTAGGCCTGCGGATTTTCCGACCGCGGTTCAGCTATTCATGGTTGATTGCGGTCCTGGGGACTTTAATTGCCTGGCCGGTGGTGCTGTTCACCAGGAACGGGATGCCGCATGTTGTCAGACTCTTCAGCTGGACGCCAGCGGAGCTATTTCCAGTATCTTCGTCTCTGGTGGTAGACCAGATCTCCTGGCCGTATGCGCTGGCGTTGGTGACCATCGTCCTGGCAATCCTGCTCACGGATGTGGTGCGCTCTGCGGAGGCAGATTGGGTTGCCACGGTTAGCATTTTGCTTCAGGCAGCACTGGGTTTGTTTGCAGTTCAATCTGGAAACCTCTTAACTTTGTTGTTATCCTGGACTGCCATAGATCTGGTGGAAGTATTGATCCTGGTCGGTTTGATTCCCTCCAGCATAGGGCGTGAACGTGTCATCGTAATGTTCTCGGCACGCCTGGCTGGCAGCATTGTGCTGATCGGGACGATGATCTACGCCAGCTCTTTAAGCCTGGTAGGAGACTTTGCATCTTTGCTCCCTCAAGTCAGCCCGTACCTGGTTTTAGCGGCTGGTTTACGCCTTGGGGCGCTGACCCTGCGCCGCCCGATCTTGCGTGAAACCCAGATGAAGCGCAACCTGGGAAGCTTATCGTGGCTGATCGCAGCTGCGGTAAGCCTGATACTGCTGACCCGAACGTCGGATTTGGGAGTGGCCGGTATTTCAGCCGACCTGTTTACTACAATTGCTGGATTGATTGGTCTGTTTGCAGCGATATCATGGTTAATTGCTGATAATGAAATCGAAGGAAGACCTTATTGGATCCTGTGTATTGGCGCTTTGGCGGTGGCTGCCACCATCCGGGGACAGCCCATGTCCACGCTCGCCTTGAGTATGGCTGGACTGCTCCCTGGCGCTCTGCTCTTTCTCGCTTCTGCGCGGCAGCGGTACTTGACCATTATCCTGATCCTGGGGATGTTTGGTGTTTCCGGCCTGCCATTTTCTCCTTCCTGGCAAGCGGCATCCCTGTATGCCCCGCCTTTCGATCCCTGGCAGTTAGTCTTCCTGCTCATCCAGATTATTCTCCTGGGGGGGTATGCTCGCCATGCACTGCGTGTAGAGCCTGTCCCAGCAGGTAAGGAGAGATGGGTTTGGGTGATTTATCCCTGGGGATTAGCTTTGTTGGTCCTGGCGCACTTCTTGATTGGCTGGTTTATCAGACCGGCTGCCTTCCAGCTCGCTAACATTCTGCCCGGTATAATCATCTGCGCCGGCCTGGGTTTCCTGGTCGTTGCCCGCCGAAAGATCAAGGTAGGCAGCATCCTCACCGGGATTGCGGGTCGGTTGTGGTATGCTCTCCAAGCCTTTTTTTCTATGGAGTGGTTTTTACGAATCATTTGGCGCAGCTACAATATTATCGGGCAGTTGGTTTCTTTTATTACGGTGATCATCGAAGGTGATGGTGGGGTTCTCTGGGCGCTCCTTGTACTTGTACTGCTCGTTGCCTTTCTGGCCCAGGCTGGTTTGGGGATATAAATGTCTCTGACTCTTATTATTATATCTTACCTGATCCTTGTCCTGGTTTGCGTGACATCACTGTTGTTGATCTTCTTTCAGAGATGGCAGTGGATGTTGGCGGTATTGGCGGTTCAATACCTGGGGTTATTCGTGTTGGTCAGCCTCTCCCGACCTTTACAAATGGCAGCGGTAAAGCTGTTGGCTGGTTGGATGTCTGTATTGGTTTTATGGATTGCACGGGCAGAGCTCAACCAGCAATTGGTCCCGCAAGAGAATGGGGAGCGATTAACCAATCCCGTATCTACCCAGCATTTGCTTTCTGGACGCATATTTCGCTTATTAACGGCAATCATTGTGGCACTGGTTGCGGTCACAGTCGAGCCGACGTTGACCGAGTGGATCCCGGGCTTACGCTTCGAACAGGCATATGGCGCTTTGTTTTTGATTTTACTTGGGTTGCTGCATCTGGGACTGACAGCAGAGCCACTGCACGTGATTGTGGGCTTATTAACGGTATTATGTGGATTTGAGATTATTTACGCTGTTGTAGAGGCCTCTGTCCTTGTTCAGGGGCTTCTGGCAGGTGTGAACCTGGGATTGGCATTGGCTGGAGCATATTTAGTCCTGGCGCCGAGTATGGGTGAAGCGAGATGAATGCTCCCCTGATCTGGATCATCTTGCCGGCAGCAATTGCAATAATCCTTTTTGTGCTGCAGTACAAAACCAACCTGGTCATCTTCTTGGGGACTGTTGTCGCATTGGGTCTGGCGGGTCTGGCATGGATAGCCCCCATTGGGGAAACAGTTACCCTGGGTACATTTTCCTTTGAATTGAACAGCAACCTGCTGTTTTTCGGTCGACGCTTAATACTGGATGCAAATGACAGGTACATGTTGATCTTGATTTACCTGGGAGTGGCTTTCTGGTTTGCGGGCTCACCCAGCGCATATGTGCACCGGTTTTTCGTCCCGCTTGGGCTGGCGATTGCGGCGTTATTGACATCTGCCCTGGCTGTGGAGCCATTCCTTTTTGCCGCATTGATCATTGAGATCATGGTAATTCTCAGCCTCCCATTACTATCACCCCCGGGCAGCGCCCCTGGTCGGGGTGTAATCCGCTACCTTACGTTCCAGACTCTGGGTTTTCCTTTCGTGCTGTTCACCGGTTGGCTGCTTGCAGGAGCTGAGTCCAGTCCAGCCAATTCGGAGCCTGTCATCTTAGCTGGGCTGCTCCTTTCGCTCGGTTTCGGTCTGTTGTTGGGTATATTTCCATTTCATACCTGGATCCCTATGTTGGGCAGAGAAGCACAGCCTTATTCAATCGCATTTATTTATTATGTGTTGCCGCTGGCACTCAGCCTGTTTATGTTAGGATTTCTGGACCGATATGCATGGCTGCGTGAATCTGCCAACCTGTACCAATTGTTAGGTATCGTTGGTGCGATGATGGTTTTCATTGGGGGCTTCTGGGCTGCCTTCCAGCACCACCTCGGGAGCATGATGGGATATGCAGTGATGGTTGAGATCGGCATCTCACTCCTGGCTATCCAGGTGGGTCTTGGACCGGATGGCAGTGGAGACCAGCTTGGCTTATATTTCGCCATGCTGCTGCCGCGGGCGCTGAGTCTGGGAGTATGGGCCCTCAGCCTGGTGGTGCTTGCTCGTGCGATAGCAGCTGGGGAAAATCCGGATAGGAACCTGACATCGATCGAACTGACATTTAAGAATATTCATGGACTGGCACACCGCTATCCAATCGCAGTACTATCTTTACTGTTGGCGCATCTCTCGATCGCCGCCATGCCGATATTGGTGGGATTCCCCATCCGTCTCACAATCCTGGAAGGATTGGGGCAAAGTTCGATGGTCACTGCCCTGGTGGTCTTAGCGGGTTTTGTTGGCTTACTTGTAGGCGGCATCCGGACAATGGCGGTGCTCGTTATGGGCACACCCGAGGTAGCCTGGCAATCCAACGAGACTTTAGGTGAACGGATTTTGCTGATACTTGGGGGGATAGCGATTGTTTTCATCGGTATTGCGCCTCAATTGTTTACTCCGGCGATGGCGCGGATGGCGGAGACGTTTATCCATCTCAACCCGTGATTTTGTTTAGCAGGGCCAGGCGATGAATATTCCGGCATGCTATAATCACTCGGATGGAACTACCCTCAGTGAGGACCCAGTATACAAGGAGTAATCCATGGAATTGGAACAAGTACTAAAGCAAGTAGATTGGTTGGATGACGAGCGACGTAAGGATAAGTCTATCCTTGCTGCCCTGGAAGAACGTTTGATCAATCTAGAAGGTAACTTACCAGTTCTCAGCAAACAGTTCAAGGATCTGGATGGAGAGATCACCCGCCTGTCGGCGATGCTGGCTCGCATGGATCATTTCGAAGAAAATCTGCTCCAATTTCGAGTGGAGAGTAAGCAAGCTCTAGAGGAGCTGGCTAAAGAAGGCAAGCAGCGGGCCGAGGAAGCGGAGAAAATACGGCGTGTAGAGCAGCGTTCTTTGGAAAGCTCGATCGTAGAGCTGCGAAAAGAGTTGGCGCCGATTCCTGAACTGCGGCGTGGGATACAGGCACGCGTGGAAGAGGATGTGCGTCTAAACCGGGCCTTCGATGAGCTAAAGCTGAAGATAGACACTGTGCGGCGGAGTGAAGAGGAATATACCCGCACCCTCAAGCTGATCGATGACAGCCGCCGGCAGGATACAAAACGCCTGACGGATATGCAGGGAGAGGTTAATTCGCTGCGCAAGCACATGGACGACCAGCGCGGCCGCACAGAATTGACGTCAACGACTTTGCGCAAGCTAGAAGCGCGTTTGAACGAGTTGTCGATAGTCGAAACCGAACGGCGTGAAGCTCAGGCAAGGTTCCTTGAAGAGCAGGCCCTCCAACAAGTCGAGCGTGAGCGGGTATGGAAAGAATGGCAAGCCCGCTTCGAGACCATTGAAAGCCAAACCTCAGATATCGAGCTGAATCTGCAGCAGCTGGATGCTACTCACCGGGATGTCAAACGATCTCAGCAAGCCCTGGATGAGGTGACCCAGAAGGTGGATCGCCGCATAAACGAGATGACTGAAATCCAGCGCCTGGCAGAAGAACGATTTCGACAGGAATGGGTGACATTTAAAGCGGACGATCAGAAAAGGTGGACGAACTACACCCTTACCCAGGAAGAGCAGCGCAACGAATCCACTCGTCAGTATGAAAAACTGGCTGAACGGGTTACCCACCTGGAAGATTCAATTCGGGAAACCCAGGATATGCTCCAGCAGCTCGGCGACCAAACAGGTAAGCGTCTACAATCATTACTTGCTGTGGTGCATGAGTGGGTTACTTCCTACGAGAGGTCTTCCGGTCGAGCCAGGTAGATCGGTTCCGATGCGCTTCCCATGAATAGCGGCTGTTTTATTTCTCAACGAGGTTTTGGATGCGGGTAATCGGCACTGCCGGTCACGTAGATCACGGAAAATCCACCCTGGTCGAAGCTCTCACGGGCACGCACCCCGATCGCTTGAAGGAAGAGCGCGAGCGGGAAATGACCATTGACCTTGGTTTTGCCTGGATGACCTTACCAGATGGAGAAGAAATCGGGATCATCGACGTTCCGGGGCATCGCGATTTCATCGAGAACATGCTGGCTGGAATTGCCGGCATCGATGCGGCATTGTTCGTAATTGCAGCCGATGAAGGGGTCATGCCTCAAACCCGTGAGCACCTGGCGATCCTGGATTTGCTCCAGGTTCAGGGTGGTGTTGTCGCTTTGACGAAAATTGATCTGATAGAGGACCCAGAGTGGATAGGTTTGGTGGAAGGGGATATCCATCAGGCTCTGCAAGGGACTGTGCTAGAATCGGCGCCGATCGTCCGTGTTTCAGGTCGGCGAAAGACCGGGCTGCAGGAATTAACTGCTGCGCTCAGTGCCGCACTGTCGGATCGCCCACCTAAGCTGAACACCGGCAAGCCACGCCTGCCTGTTGATCGGGTGTTCACAATCTCGGGGTTTGGAACCGTGGTGACTGGTACTCTGAGCGATGGGGTGCTGCGTTTAGGGGACGAGGTGGAGATCTTGCCGCAGGGCGTACGCGGTCGCATCCGAGGCCTGCAGACTCACAAGCGCAAAGAAGACGTTGCCATCCCAGGATCCAGGACGGCTGTCAATATATCCGGAATCACCGTTGACCAGGTCCAGCGTGGAGACGTAATTGCTCATCCCAAGGATTATCACCCGACCGGGCGGTTTGATGCTCGTCTCCGCCTTCTAGCGGATGCTCAAGCTCCCCTGCGACATAATACCCAGGTCAAGCTGTTTGTCGGAGCGACCGAAGCGGTAGCACGCTTGCGATTGCTGGGCGTTGATGAATTAAAGCCTGGAGAAACCGGGTGGATTCAGCTGGAGGTGGTACAGCCTGTGATTGTTGTGCGTGGGGATCGTTATATTCTGCGCAGACCATCTCCAGGAGAGACTTTAGGTGGGGGAGCCGTTATTGATCCACACCCGAAAGGCAGACATAAGCGCTTCGCAGCAGAAACCCTCACGCGGTTGGAAGCTTTTGAGAGAGGTACTCCTGCAGAGATCCTTTTGCAAGCAATAGCGGCAGCAGGCTATGCCCCGCTAAAAGATATGGTTGCTCGTTCCAATCTGGATCCGGAGACAGCCCGGCAGACCATTCGTGAGCTGCATGATAGCGGTCAATTGGTTGATATTGAGTCAAAAGGCCCGGCCATTCTGATCCCAGGCTCAGATGCTTTGGTAACGACAGCAGGTTACTGGGACCAGTTGGCCATGAAAGCCTTAATAGAGCTGCGGGATTTCCATCAAGCATACCCGCTCAAAATGGGAATGCCGCGTGAAGAGCTGAAAAGCAAGCTCAAGCTGTCAACACGCGTGTTCACTGGCCTGGTAAATAAACTTCGAGCAGAGCAGGCTGTATGGGAATCCGGCCCATTGGTGAAGCTTGCGGATCACGAGGTGCAATTTACATCGCAGCAAGTCCAGACAGTCGAAAGGTTGATGGCGCGCTTCAAGGCCAATCCATATTCCCCTCCGACCGTCAAGGAATGTCAAGCGGAAGTCGGTGAAGATGTGTACCAGGCCCTGGCAGATAACGGCACCCTGGTGCAGGTTGCGAGCGATGTTGTTTTCAGCAGATCCGGGTACGACAGTTTGATAAGGGGAGTGCGGCAGATGATGGAGGAAGGGACAACGGTGACCGCTGCCCAGGTCAGAGACCGCTTTAATACCAGTCGCCGCTATGTGCTGGCGTTCCTCGAACACCTGGATGAGCAAGGCGTTACGGTCCGAGATGGGGATGTGCGCCGTTTGCGGAAGTAGCGTGGATGGCTGTTATAATTACTTATGATTTTTGGATCCGTAACAACTGTCCTTTGGAGTAGCTATGGGAAATCCATTTGATCCCAGTCTTCCAGACGAAAAAAAGAGGACTCTGAGATGGATTTGGAAGCCGGTAGGAGTGGTCATTCTATCCGGCATACTTTGGTTGGCGGTGGCCACGTTCTTTACCAGCCGTGCAGCGCCTGACCAGGCCGCCCAGGATTTGAGCATCTCCAAAAGCCACCAGGGGGATTTCCAGATAGATTCTACTGGCGTTTATTCGATCACTGTTACCAATGCGGGGACGGATGTTGTCTCGGGTACGATTACCGTCACCGATGTGTTGGCTGAGAGCCTGGCGCCGATCAGCGCTAACGGGTCCGGGTGGGATCCCTGTGGATTTACCGGTCAAACGATGACGTGTGTATATTCCAATACTGCTGGATTGGGCACCGGGTTGAGCCTGCCTCTCCTGCGGTTGAGCGTTGATGTTGGCGTGACCACGGATTCGGTCATCACCAACACCGTAAGCGTCTCGAATACCAACGATGCGCTACCGGATAATAATATCGCTATCGACCCGACCGACATTGTTGGCGCTGATCTGGCAGCGACGAAATCGGTTGCGCCTGCCTCGCCGTTAGAGGGCAGCATCATCACATACACACTGACCACGACCAATAATGGTCCATCCCCGGCGACTGGTGTTGTGATGACCGATACACTGCCCAGCGGTATCACTTACCAGACCTCTACCGCCAGCCAGGGTACCTATACGAATGCCAACGGGATCTGGAGTATTGGCTCTCTGGCTCAGGGTGCAACTGCGACGCTGCGGATCACTGCCCATGTGAATGCTGGTACCCAAGGGACGACAATTACGAATACTACTGAAGGGTTGAGATCCGACATCTACGACTATGACCAGAGCAACAATACTGCCACCACCAGCTTTACCGTAGCCTCTGTTGTTTCCACCCAGATCAGAGGCAGGGTGACATCCAACGCCACCGATCAGCCTCTTTCCGGCGCACTGGTGCAGCTTCTGGATAGTGCAGACGAATCATATAACTATACTACCGGCGCAAACGGTTGGTATACCTTTACCCAGACCATCACCACCCCGATCGCAACCGGAAGCGGCACAATTAACGTCTCAAGGACGGGTTATGTTTCGAAATCTGCAACTGTCCTGATCGTCGCCGGGCAGTCGAGGGTGCAGGATTTTGCACTGGATAATGCTGACCTTTTAATAACCAAGAGCGACGGAAGAACGACGATATTCCCGGGATCGACGATAACTTACACGATCACAGTCAGCAATGTCGGTACCGTGGCGGCATCCACGGTGGTTATCACGGACGTGCTCCCATCTCAGATGACTTATATCACCGATACGCTGGATATCACGCATTCGGTGCCTGTGGCGCATACCTATCGTTGGGAATTGGATAACTCTATTGCTCCAAACGCAGCAGTTCGTTTTCGTCTGCGGGTAAGGGTCGCAAATGCGCTGCCCAGCCCGACGACCGCATTAACCAATGTCGTTAGAGCAACAACCCGGACGGCCGAATCGGTGACCTCGAATAATGCCTCTCAGGATACGAACACAAGCACAGGCACGCCGACCCCGGCAATCACTATCTCGGTCTCTCCGAACCAGGTCCGGACCAACCAGAACGCGACCTATACGATTAAAGTATCTAATACCGGTACGGCGCCTATGACCAACCTTTCGATTGTAGATACATTCTCGAGCTTCCTTGACATCTCTAGCGCCCGAACGACCCAGGGTACGGCCACGGTTAACAACTCCACTCGGAGGGTGACAGTAACCACCGATGTCTTGGCTGCCGATGATGATTTCACCATAACTGTTGTCGGACGGGTTAATTCCTCAGCAACAACCAACTCCACGGTGACAAACTCCGCCACACTTACTTATACATTTGGAGGCTCTAACTTCAGCCGCACTTCTAATACGGTTAGCTTTCAGATCATTGCAACATCTACCCTGCCGGGTACTGGGGGAGTGGAGCTCGCGCCTGCAGAAGCGAGGGTGCGCGCGGATGTTCCTGCTTTCTTGGCGGCGTTCGTCCTCGGTATACTGGGACTGGCTGCGCTGACCTATGGACTATGGGCAAGGTCCCGGCAGCCCGATTGGTCTGGGTGGTCCTTGAAAATGGGGTTAACCCTGCTGGCTGCATCTGTATTGTTTGGCATAACCGCCTGGGGATTACGTATATACATCAATCGCCTGGATTCCGATCAGGTTGCCCTACTGCGTGACGAATACTTCGATATTCCAAAAGACCGCCCAGCACCAGTACATACACCAGAGACAATCATCTGGCCGGGTGCTCCACTGCAAATTCCGGGATCAGAGCTTGATAAACTGCCAGATTTTCCAATTCCCACCCCAACCATAACATCTACGACCGCCCAGGAAGGGGAAAGCGGCCCGGATATTAGCCCGGTGAACCGCCTGATCATCCCTGCCCTGGCATTGGATGCGGAAGTCAAATATGTGCCTTACGATGGCCTCACCTGGCTGATCGCTGGGCTTCGCCAGGAGATTGCCTGGCTGGGTGACACCTCCTGGCCGGGCATCGGAGGCAACACCGCCCTGGCTGGTCACGTGACTTTGAGCGGCGGCGGCAACGGACCCTTCCGCTATCTCTCGGAACTACGTTACGGTGATTCGATCTTTGTTCAAACTGCAGAGAATGTCTACCAGTATATGGTTCAGGATTCTACAGTTGTTGAACAAACAGATATAGCTGTGCTCGAGCCAACCGACGAATCGCGTCTGACATTGATCACGTGCACAGAATGGGACCCGGAAACTGGCTTCTATATGAAACGATTGGTCGTGGAGGCGGATCTCATCCAGGTCCGGCCCGTACAAATAGCTTCGCAAAGCAATTAATCACACGTCGATAGTACAAACAGGGGGAATAAATGATAAACGGTATTGCCCAAGGTCGGCGAGCAGATATCAGACACGGTGAGAGTTTTTAACCTCACTGCTGCTGTGCACGCAATTATCGCAAAATTCCAGAATATGCAATATGTGTAACAGAAGGAGATTATTTACGTTCATCTAATCGGCTATATTTTCCGTTAATTGATGGTTAAGTAATTGATTGGGTGTAGGAGAAAAAGGGGTGAAAACAACCACGATCCTATTTGCAGACGATGACCGAGATTTGCAGCAGGCAGTTGGTCTCACACTCGAAGAGACAGGCTTCGAAGTTTTGTTTGCTGATAATGGTCTGCAGGCACTCGAAATTTGGCGCACTACGCCGGTAGATTTGGTTATCCTGGACGTCATTATGCCTGCCATGAATGGGCTCAATGTATGCCGGATGATCCGCCATCATTCACAGGTGCCGATATTGCTCCTGACTGGACGAGGCAAAGAAGAAGATATCGTCACCGGATTTGACGCCGGGGTGGATGACTACATTGTTAAGCCATTCCGGCCGCGCGAGCTCATTGTTCGATTGCAGGCTCTGCTCCGGCGGGCTAGCCGCCAGGCAACCGGCAGCCAACGGCAGCTGGCTTTTGACCAGATCACCCTCGATCTCGAATCGCACCGCGTGATCTATGCGGGGAACAGCATCCCGGTATCGCCGCTGGAATTCCAATTACTGAAATACCTGATGTCGAATGTGGGAGTAGTCCTCAGCAAAGAAGATCTGTTGCATAATGTTTGGGGGTATGTTTCCACTGGATCGGATATGAATATGATCGAGGCAACCGTCAGACGGCTGCGCAAGAAAGTCGAACCGGATCCATCGCGCCCTCGCCATATCCAGACGATCTGGGGATCGGGCTATCGATTCGGAGACTGATCGGGCGTCACCCGTCGGTTGTGTTGTCCTGAACTTAACAATTAAGCCTGATACACCCACTTGCCTGCCACCATCGTAGCTGTGGGACGCAGGTCGCGGATTTGCTCTGGCGTACAGGCGAATATATCGCTGTCCAGTACGATCAAATCCGCCAGGAAACCGGGGGCAAGCTTGCCCAACCGGTTTTCCATATTTGCCAGGTATGCTGGGCCAAGGGTGTATGCTCGCAGGGTATCCAGCAGGCTGAGTCTCTGCTCGGGGTACCAACCTTGGGGTCCGGGAGATCCATCAGGTCGCTGGCGGGTGATGGCGGCATGCAATCCCCAGAACGGATTAGGAGATTCAACCGGAGCGTCCGAGCCAAATGCCAGCCTGGCACCTACCTGCTGCTGCGTCTGCCAGGCGTACGAGTACCTGGCACGTTCGCCCCAAAAGCGATCAGCCATCGGCATATCTGACGTGGCATGTATCGGCTGCATCGATGCGGTCACATGCAATTCTGCGAGCCTGCCTGCATCTTGCGGGTGTATGATTTGAACGTGTTCGATACGGTGCCGGTATGGGTCTATACGATTTTCACGCTCGAACTGGCGGATGCCTGTGTAGGCGTCGAGCACTTCATGATTGGCGAGATCGCCGATTGCATGTACTGCCAGGCTGAATCCATTGGCAACCGCCAGCCTGCCGTATTCTGTTATCTCCTCTTTGTCCAATAAAAGCATGCCTCGATTCTGAGGCTCATCTTCGTATGGCTGGTACATCGCAGCCGTACGCGGGCCCAGTGCCCCATCGGCAAATGCTTTAACGCCTCCTATATGCAGTATGTCATCGCCAAACCCGCTCCGCAAGCCGATCGCGATGGCGTGCGGCAGATCTTCGATGGGAACGCTCTTCAGGACGCGCAGGGCGAGCTGACCGGCATCCCTAAGCTGCTGCAAGGCGATAAAACAGCGCCGGCGATCGAAATCATGCACACCGGTCAGCCCCTGGCGCCAAAGCTCGGATTGTGCAGATCGGATGGCCTGCGCAGTGTTTTCTGGGCTGGTTTCGGGGATGGCAGCCTTCAGGAGGTCCATCGCACCCTCGAAAAGGATGCCATCCGGTTGTCCGTGGAGGTCGCGCCCGATACGACCGCCAAGCGGATCAGCAGTTGAAGCGGTTATGTTTGCCAGCCGCAGCGCTAGGCTGTTGGCCCAACCAGCATGCAGCGATTTTGCAGTCAGGTAAATGGGATGTTCCTGACTGACTGCATCCAGGTCGGCCGCGGTCCCGAACCCCTCTTCCCAATTATTCTGGTTCCAACCATGCCCCAGAATCCATTCACCTGCTGGGGTTGTGCGTGCTCGTACAGCAACGCGCTGGATACATTCATGGCGGGAGGCTGTCTCGCAATCCACTTTTGCCAGCCCCAGAGCGTATTGTTCTAGATGGATGTGGGCATCCGTAAATCCGGGCAGGATTGTTTGACCGCCAAGATCGAGCCGCTCAACGCCACGGATTGTCAGATCTGCTGGCTCGGCATCCAGGGCGATCACTTCGCCATGGTCTATTAATATGTTGGATGCGTTGGGTTTTTTGGGATCAAGAGTGTAGATATTGACGTTAGCAATGAAGAGCATAGTCTCGTGTTTGTGAGCTTATTCAGAATCTGCTCCCAGAATGTGGTTCAGGATAGATTCTAGCTCCTCCTGGGAGTAATAGTGAATGACCAGAGTACCGCCTTTGCGGCGCTGGTTCAAGCTTACTTTGGTTCCAAGTCGCTTGCGCAGGCGATCTTCCAATGCCACAATTTCTGGAAGTCGACCGGATTTTGTGGGAACGATGACCCTCCCGCCTGTCAGCTTACGCACCAATTCTTCTGTCTGGCGTACCGTCAGATCTTTGGCGAGGATGGTGTGGAGTACAGCCGATTGGGCGTCCTCAGTCGGCAGACCAAGTAATGCACGAGCATGACCTTCGGTAATCTGACCCCCTGCCAGGGCCTTCTGCACGGTTTCGGGCAGCTTGAGCAGCCGCAGGGTGTTGGTTATCGCCACGCGGCTTTTCCCCACCTGGGCGGAGAGTTCTTCATGGGAGAGTCCAAATTCTTCAATCAGTTGGCGGTATGCTTCAGCTGCCTCTAATGGATTCAGATCAGCGCGCTGGATGTTTTCAATCAATGCAAGCTCAAGACGCTGCTGGTCATTGACTTCTCGGATGATGGCAGGGATGGTCTCCAACCCTGCCTGCTGTGCAGCCAACCAGCGTCGTTCTCCGGCTATCAAGGTGTATTTTCCGCTTTGCTCGTCAAATGACAGAATGATTGGCTGGATAACTCCGTGCTCTCGGATCGACTCAACCAATCCGGAGAGTTCGTCAGCATCCATGTGGCTGCGCGGCTGCCTTGGATTGGGGGTGATCAGGTGCACCGATATTTCGCTCGGACTGCTGGAAACTGCCGTTTCACTGCCGGGTATCAAGGCGTCCAGGCCGCGTCCTAATCCTGTTTTATGTGTCATATGCTTGACGCCTGCAAGTCTGGAAGCTGAACCCCATTGGCTTCCAGGATTTCCCGTGCCAGAGCAGAATAAGCCTGAGCGCCGCTGGTGTGGGGGGCATAAGATGAGATCGGCTGTCCATAAGAAGGTGCTTCAGCCAGACGTACACTGCGTGGGATGACAGTTTTAAACACATTATCCGAGAAGTGGCGGCGGACTTCGTTCACCACATCGTTTGCCAGGTTAGTGCGCCCATCAAACATGGTTAGGATGACCCCATAAACGGTCAAGCCAGGAAAGAGTGCGCTGCGCACGCGATTCAGAGTTTGAGTCAGCTGGCTTAAACCCTCCAGGGCCAGATACTCACACTGCACCGGGATGATCACTCCATCACGGGCGGCAACGATGCCGTTCAATGTGAGCAGTCCCAATGACGGGGGGCAATCGATGAGGATGTAATCATAGCGATCGATGATCGGCTCGAGGGCTTTCTTTAATCGACTCTCACGTGCCATCTCACTGACCAATTCCACCTCAGCCCCCGCTAACGCAGGAGTGGAGGGCAGGATGGACAGCTTAAGCCGTGGGTTATGGAGGATGTGCTGGGCCGATATATTTGAGCGTATCAACGCCTCATAGGTGCCACCGCGTACGGTATTCTTGTCTATCCTCAGGCTGGAGGTGGCATTTGCCTGTGGATCCAGATCTACGATCAGAATGCGCTGTCCATAATACGCCAGGTATGCACCCAGATTGATCGCGGTTGTGGTCTTGCCTACTCCACCCTTCTGGTTGACCAGTGTATAAACAAAACCCATCTTAGAAAACCTCGACCATGCAATCCCGTATCTCTTCAGGGGTGGGAATTCCCTCAAATCCAACGCGGGTAACGGAATATGCCGACAACATGGTAGCAAAGCGAGCGGATTCCCAGGGATCACGGGTGGTATAGAGGCGAAGGAAGAAAGCCGCCGCGAAAATATCACCGGCACCGGTTATATCGACCTCGGTCACTTCGGGTGGACGGAACCTGCGCACATCGCCGTTCCAGAACAGCCGCACCCCTTGAGCGCCTTCGGTGACTGCCAGGACTCGGCAAGCAGATGCCATTTCATCGATGCGCGATTCGTCACCTCCAACATCCTCCAGGCTGATGACTGCCGCGCCAGCGCGCTGCATCACGAATGCTGCTTCAGGCCATTCAGTTGGATATACACGTTTTGACGCATCCCAGCCACGCAGCCAGCCCTGCGGCGTTATTCCCACCAGACTGGACGGAAAGTTCCTTACCAATGCCGGATCTACCTCCTGGGCAATAGGACCCAGATGGACTATTGAGGCATTGAGCCAGACATCCGGTATCGTATTCAGGTGGATCGTCGGGGCTACATGGTGGATATGTTGGATTCGCCCGTTGGGTGTTTGGTGATTTTCAAAGGTAGTGCTTTTATCGGCTGGAAAGCTGATTATTGGGATAGATTGGAGCGGTCCCAGGGGTAATTCCGCACCCCAGGATGTGACGATTCCGACTCGCAGACCTAATGCCTGTGCGGTAAGTCCGGCATAAGCTGCCGTGCCGCCCAATCGGGGCCCACTATCAGTCAGGTCAATTGCCAAATGACCGATGACGAGGTAATCCACCGGCTGCAGAGGAGTTAATTGGAGCATGTTCACATTATACCCGAAAGCCATCCGGCACATAAACGTGCGACGAATTTCGGTGGCAGCCGTACTTCCAGCAACGACAGGCCCCGCTTCATCGCACGTCAAAATCTAATGGTGATGTTATTGTTTTGGGATTATGGTTACTTTGCGCCGGGGTTCCTCACCGATGCTTTCAGTGGCCACATCCGGGTTTTCGCGCAGCTCAATGTGAACGATACGGCGCTCATTTGCCGGCATTGGTTCCAATATCTGACGTTTTCCGGTTTTAATAGCCTGCTCAGCCATCCGGCGGGCAAGGTATCGGATTTGCTGCTGCCGGCGCTTCCGGTAGCTTTCTACATCGACTATCATCGGTATGGAGTGCCCTATCTCCTTACCGACGATCAGGCTGGTGATATACTGCAGGGCGTTCAAAGTCTCCGCTTGCCTACCGATCAAGATGCTCAGATCCTTGCCATTAATATCCACGCATAGGGGCGCCTTGCTCTGCGCTTCGTCTGGCTCTCCATAATAAACGTTTATGGAGGCTTTGACTTTCATTTTCTCTAATAAATCCTGGACAGTATCATGCGCGACCTGCAGGGCAATCTCATCTACCAGTTTACCTTTTCCGGTAGGTTGGGGTACTGCTTCGGAAGACTCTCCATCTCCTGCTTTAACAACCGCCTCCGATTTAGCTGCCACTGCTGTGGTTTTGGATGTCGTGCTCGCATCTTCGCTGGCTGGAGACGGTGAATCCTTCTGCTCGGAAGATTTGACGATTAACCGTACACGCGCCTGTCGAGAGCCGATGCCGAACAATCCCTTACTGCCTGAATCCAGCACTTCAATTTCGATGGCCTCTTCTGGCAGTCCCAACTCACTGATGCCTTTGGCGATTGCTTCTTCAATCGTGGGGGCTATCACCTCTAAAGTCGCACGATTATCCATTTCAGCCTCTTATTCATCGTTCGTCTTGCCCTGGATTTCTATTTAATCCCAGGAATTACCGGGTGCATGAAGCCAGCTACCTTCTGGTGGCTATCTTGGGGAGGGTGGGAATTAAATTCCGCCAGTTGGCTTTGCCCATGGCAGCATACTGCAGGATGCCGAACAGGTTGCTGGTGACAAAGTACAGTGCCAAGCCGGAAGGGAAGGAATAAGCCAACCATCCCATCAGGAATGGCATATAGAGATTCATCATTTGAGCCATCTGGGCACCTTGCTCGCCCGGCTGTGCCGGCGGAGTCATCACCTTCGATTGAAGGTAAGTCGTGATGACCACCAGGACAGCCAGTAAGGGGAGCCCAAATCCCAATATATTGATCCGCTCGGGCTGGCTCAAAGTCATCCACAGGAACCGGTTGTTGAGGGGGATGAGAGCGGGTCCGTTGATAAAGGGGTATATGTGATTTGAAAGGTCGAGCAATTGGACTGGTGTTACTGCCAGGGCGCGGATGATCGCCTGGTATAAGCCGATAATAATGGGGAATTGTATCAACGTGGGCAGGCATGACCCAAAGGGGCTGATTCCCATCTCCTTGTAAAGAGCCATCTGTTCCTGGGCAAGCTTCTCCCGGTTGTCCTTATATTTCTTTTGGATCTCCTGCCACTTTTTCGATTTTTGCATCTCCTGCATAGCCTGGGAACTCTTCATTTGCGCCCCGGTTAGTGGATAGGTGACCAGGCGGATGAGAATTGTGAATATGATAATTGCCAGGCCGAACATATGCTCCGGTCCAAGCAAGCTGCTGAGAGCGGCATAAATTCCCAGCAGGACATTTACCATTGGATTGATGATCAATTGATCCCACATGACAATTTTCCGTTATTTCTTTGTTTCCGGGATGAATGCCCAGCTCTGATTGCCGTTAGCATCGATAGCATAAATAAGTTCGTCGGACCCGGTTGCAGCTACCAGGATGATATCACCTGACACCACAGGGGATGTGTATAATTTACCACTAAATTGTTTGTTCCAGCGAATGTTCCCGTTGAGATCCAAGGAATACAAAATCCCGCTATCGGTGCTGGTGTAGATGGCATCCTCTGTCACCAGCGGCGATTCGGTGATCCGTCCGCCGGGCTTCTGCTTCCAGCGAATGCTCCCGCTGCTGGCATCGACTGCATACAGGTTGCCAGAAAGGTCGCCAAAGTAGAGTACATTATCTTGGAGGGTGGGGCCACCCCAAACCCAATCATCAGTTGCCGTCCGCCAGGTAACCTGGCCATCTTCCGCGCTTATGGCGATCATCTCGCTGCCAAATATACCTGCGTAGAGAACCCCATCCTGGCTGAGTGCCGGAGTGCCCACGATGGAACCGCCTAACGCGTCGGTTTGCCATTCCGCCAGCCCGGTTTGGGCATTTACTGCGTACAGGTGGTGATCCATCGAGGCGACATAGACGCACTCGCATGCCTCGTCGGTGGTCGGCTTGGCCCACAGCGGCCCGCCAGTTTCGAATGACCACTTGAAATTTCCGCGGCTATCCAGGGCAATCAGATGGTTGCCAGCATTCGGGGCGAAAATGAGATCCTTGGCAGCAAGGGCACTGCCAACATAACGATCGGTCGCTTGTGTATAAGTCCAGTTCTCTTGCCCGGAGGTGGGATTTAGGCTGAGCAATGTATTTTTATAGTCGCCCACGATCAACTGTCCATCCGATGTCAGGGTTGGGGCAGCGTAATAGGAGATCTGGTTGTTACCTTCGAGAGGAAAACGCCACTTTTCCAGCCCGTTGCTCAAATTGACCGCGTATACAAACTGGTTATAAGCAATATATGCAGCTTCCTGGTCGGCGGTTAAGCCAGGCCAGCTTGTAGCAGTGCCCACCTGCCCAGAACATGCGCTGAGCATGATCGCTGGCAAGATTAGGAGTGATAGTAGCAAGAGTTTAGTTGAATTCATTTTGAATATTGAGTCTTTTATCGACAGGGCTATGTAATAGCTGATTCCAATTCTCGTAAAGAGAGGATTTGTTTATGGCACCGGGTCATATCCACCGGTATTGAACGGATTGCATCGCAAAATGCGCCACGCGGCCAGGAAACTGCCTTTAATCGCTCCATGTTTATAGATAGCCTGGTAGCCGTAATGAGAACAAGAAGGGTAAAACCTGCAGGTGTTCGGCGGCAAACCGCGCGCAAGCGTCATCTGGTATAAGCGGATCAAGGCAAGCAGAACCATGCGCGGCAGATATGTGATGCGGACCGGTATATCGCGCAAGCACGGCTCAGATGGATAGTCATGATCATGCGGCATGTGATCAGTCATGGCGAGCGGGGAGGAGATGCGCACGGGTGAAAGTCGATGTCAACGCCTGTACCGTTTGTTGGTAGCTGCTTTCGGACATTGAACGGCGAGCGATCAGGATGATGTCCCACCCGGGTTGGACCTTCAGGTGCAGATCTTCGAGCGCAGCCCGGATCAATCGTTTGGCCCGGTTGCGGGTTACGCTACTCCCTACACCTCGACCTGCAACAACTGCGAAACGGCTGGTTGAGAGCTCATTTGGCGCTGCGACCAACACGATAAGCGGGTGAGGATAAGATTTTCCGATGTGCCTCACCCGCCTGAAATCGGCTGATCTGGTCAGTCGAAAGCTGCGTTTCACTTCGAAGTCGATCGTAGGTCATACTATCGCAAGCCTATCCGATCCATCGGTACGAAAGACCGGTTAGCTGTTCCAGTTAACCTTCTTGACATGATTATTCTTTGTCACTGCCAGGCGATAGCGACCTCTCAGGCGCCGGTTCTTGATAACCTTGCGGCCTCCTTCGTCAGACATCCTGGAGCGAAATCCGTGCACGCGCAAGCGGCGGCGAATTTTCGGCTGGTAAGTTCTTTTCGGCATACTTGTTCCTGTTCTTTATTCTAAAGATGATTCCAATTAAGGGCGCTTTAAAAACGACCCGCGCCGTGATATCCGGCACAAACGAAATTTGATTATACACGAATAGAGTTGATAGGTCAAACCTAGTTGGCGGGTTCTGAAGGTGCAAAGAGAGAGGCGAGCTGCTTAGCGCCAATGAGATCGGTTACCGCCAGGATTTCATCATCTGCTTCGATCGTAGTAATTCCACGCGGAACTACTACCTTCCCCTGGCGAATGATGGCAGCAATCACAACATTCTCTGGCAGCCCTAGATCCTTAATTGCGATGCCGATTGAGCGCGCCTTGGCTGGGATTTTCTCCTCCACCAGGGAGTAATCCCCTCGCCTGAGTTTCAGCAAGGTCATCATGTCGCCCATGGACATCTCCTCTTCGATCAACCGCGCAATAATCTCGGCGTTATTTAGAGCGACATCGACATGGAATTTTGAATCGAACAACCAGGCGTTACGTGGATTGTTCACGCGTGCGATTGTACGGGACGTATTGTAGCGAGTTCGGGCGAGGTAACAGACTGCTAAATTGTCGGGATCACTGACGGTACAGGCAGCGAGGACATCCGCCCTTGGTAAGCCTGCTGTAGCCAATACCTCGGGGTCTGTATAGTTCCCTTCGAAGATAATCTCGGTCGGAAGCTCCCTGTGAATACGGGCCAGCACCTCTGGGCGGTTTTCGATCACATGAACCGAGTGTTTCTGGGCCAGCAGTAGGTTGGCTAACTGGGTTCCAGTTCGACCGCCCCCGATAATGACGACAAACATACTAATTCTCCTCGTACATGTGCTGGTGCAGCGCCTGGATTCCTTCATTCGTTGCGCTGACCACCGCCACATCATCCGCCTTTAGCACGGTATCACAATCCGGTATGATCGCAACTCCGGTACGGGTAAGTGAAACGGGGGTACAATTTTGCTTGGGGAGCAGCTCGCCGAGGGTGCGGTTATCCCATTGCTTCGGAATAACAAACCTGTATATTTCTACTTCTCCATTGCCAGCGGAGTAGACCGTATACATTTCTGGATGATCGAGTGTCTCCTCGATCCTCTGAGCACCCCAGCTAGATGAGCTGACCACCTGTAAGTTAAATGTCTCATGCAAGCCTCGCCAACGTGGGTCGTAGTTGCGGACTACAACGCGTGAGACATTGAATTCTGTGCGCGCAATATGACCGACGACCGCGTTCAATGGATCGGAGTTTGTGACGGCTGCCAGGCCATCGGTGCTCTCGATCCCGGCACGCTGGAGTATATCCAGGTTTAGTGCTTCACCTTCAACCATCCGGCCGCGGAAATCATGGTGTAAATTGTTAAAAGCAGACGCTACATGATCGATCACAGATACTTTGTGACCCTTCAAAAAGAGGGAGTAAGCCAGTTCAGCGCCCACTCTTCCGCAGCCTACCACAATATAATTCATAAATCCTTGCCTTGAAAAGTATCCCGATTATAAGCACGAATGCAGTTACGTTTCTACCGGGCAACGTGCAAACGCAGTGATTGTAGCTTGATTGGGTACCTGCGTCAATATCACTCACTTCCAGTGGGGACCTGGACTCTGCTGCCGTGCATTAAATAGCGGAATGAAATCAAACCCGCCAATAAGGGCAACCAGAACGTTATCCCACGATAAGCCAGCGTAATGACTGCAGCAGCTCCGATTGGCACATAGAGAGTGCTGAGCGCCAGTGTGAGACCACCTTCGACAAATCCCACCCCTGCGGGAGTCGGTGAGACGATAACAAACAGATATCCGATGCTGAATCCGGCTATGATCGTTCCAGCAGAGAAGGGGATATTAAATGCAAGAAATATGAGCAAGAGGATCAGCAAGAGCAGGGCTTTGTTGGTAATCCCCAAGATTGCCGGCAGGATCAGGTTTTTTGGCTTGCTGCGAAGTTGATTTAGTGCTTCTGATGTGTCTTGAGCAAAGAGAGATGCCCGGGCTTCTGAGAGATATTCACGGTGGATGAACGGCCATAACATGCGGTTCAGCTTTCGCGCTGCCCCAGCCAGGATATTTCCCAGCGTTCTGGCAGAGCGCATACCGGTAAAAAGTAAAAATCCGATGACTGCGATGATCAAGACCAATACCCCGGTAGCAGCAATCTCTACTGAGCTCAAATTATTGCGCCGGAACAAGACCAGCAAACCCAGAATCAGGAAGAGAAAGAAACCCAGGTAATCGAACATGAGTACCAGTATGCCGGCAGTTGCGGCACGCGAGGCGGGGTAGCCGCGCTGGCGCGCCTCGCCGGTAAGCACTGCCATCCCGCCCATTCCAGCGGAGGGGGCGATTACATTCACGGAGAAAGTTGCCAGAGTGAGCGGGATCAGGCGGGCAAATGTTTCTTCAATGCCTAATTCTCGGAAAACTACCCAATACGATGCTGCGACGTTGACGACCCATGCCAGGACAATGAGTACTGCAAATAGGAGAAATCGCCAATCCCCTTTTCGAAAGGTATTGGCGATCTGTTCAACTTCAGCCATCCTGAGAATGATGAATATTACCCCCAAGGAGATCATACCCACTACAAGCAGCTTGCGCATGGGTAGGATTATAACGGATTAAGCGCTAGTTCAATCTCTCTGGCGTCCTCCCATGCCAAGGACAAGGGTAACATAGTATAGAAGCTGCAGAATAGCGGTGATCAGTGCTGCGACGTAGGTCAAAGCTGCCGCGTTAAGCACGTTGTTCACACCGCGCATCTCATCTGAGCCAACGATCAGTCCCGATTCCGTCAGCATAGCTCGAGCACGGGCCGATGCATTCAGCTCAACTGGCAGCGTCGCCAGGGCGAAGATAGCTCCCGCAGAGAATATGGCGACCCCCAACCATGATAATTGGGTGAAGCCGAGCAGCAAACCGATAATGATCAGGATCCAGCCCAGGTAAGAGCCGATGTTTACTGCTGGAACCAGAGCCGAGCGAAATTTCAAAGGGATGTAGTCTTCTTGATCTTGCAGAGCATGTCCAAGCTCGTGAGCTGCTATTGCCATCGCCGCGACTGAGCTGCTCTGATAAACCCCAGAGGAAAGGCGCAGCACTTTGGTGCGCGGATCATAGTGATCCGTCATCTTGCCACTGATCCCCTCAACGCTTACACCTGCTAATCCACCGCGTTGAATTAAGTGCTGTGCAGCCTGTGCGCCAGTCATACGCGTCCGGGTGGGCACCTTGCTCCATCTCTGGTAAGCTGAATTTACGTACCACTGCACCAGCATCATTATTATGAAAGCCGGCGCCATAAACAAGATATATCTTGGATCAAAATAGAACATTCAAACCTCCATAGTACAGGAAGAAACCCGTGGATTTCTTATTATCATAGGACTTACGCAGCTGGGGGAGGAAGTGGGTGTTTGGGCGGGCGCAGCCCGCCCAAACACCCACACTTTTCTCCTGAACTGCGTAACTTCTATATCAATTAATTGGATTGAAGCAGCAATTCAAGCGCTTTATCCAGCTGTGGATCGCGATCGGCAGCTAGATCTTCCTCGGTGATCTGGACGATATAGTCCGGTTCCAGGCCAAGCTGATGGATCGTACGCCCGTTAGGAGTCAGCCAGCGAGCGACTGTTATACGAACCGCGCCCTGGTCGTTCTTGAGCTGGGTTGGGATCTGTACAGAACCCTTGCCAAAAGATGTCTCTCCAACCAGGAGCGCACGCTGCCGGTCTTGTATTGCGCCGGCGACGATCTCGGAGGCCGATGCGCTGCCTTCGTTGATCAATACCACCATTGGAATATCTGTGGCAACACCATCGCCATTGGCTTCGAAAGTTTCTCGATCGCCGCTTCCATACTCCTCATACATTAAAACGCCATCACTAATGAATTCGGAGGCCACGTCAATTGCAGTGTTCAGGTAACCTCCGCCGTTGTATCTCAGGTCGAGGATTAATCCGCGCGGATTTTCCTTCAGCAGATCTTTTAATGCATCTCTGAGCTCGTCGGCGGTTGTATCGCCGAAGATATACAGGTGCACATATGCGATATCATCATCCAGCATGCGGTATTCCAGGCTCGGGACTATGATGCTGGCGCGCTCGAGCGCTGCATCGAATGGCTCTTGACCTTCGCGGGAGATGGTTAGGACGACTGTGGAACCCGCAGGACCGATAACTCTCTTGCGCACGACCTCCCCGTCTAGTCCGGTCATATCTTCACCATCGACAGCAATGATCTTATCTCCGGGCCTTAATCCGGCCTTCTCTGCTGGTGAGCCTGGCATGGGACTGATGATAGTCAGGTAATCGCTGCTGGTATCTACCCAGGCTCCAATTCCCTCATACATCTCTTCACCTTGCAGTTGGGTGTTGAGCATCTTGTTTTGCTCTGGGTCCAGGTAGGAGGTGTGCGGATCGCCGAGGGAATCCAGCATTCCTTGGATGGCGCCTCGCATTAAGACTTCATCATCCACTGGCTGGTCTACATACTGGTCGTGGACAAGATCCCATGCTTGCCAGAAGGGCTCAAAAAGCTGTTGGAGATCCTCTGGTGTTCCACTTTCTTCAGCCGCAGGGGCAGATGGCGTTGGGAGATCCATCTGGTCGAGAAAGCTCAATGCTTCAGAAGTAGAGTCGGGGGCGAAGATTCGTCCAGCGACAAAGCCTGAGGAAAAAGCACCCGTCAGCATGCAGATGGCGACTATGATCGTGATAGCGGTAATTAACACCCTGGATTTCATATATGCTCCTGCGAATCTAACCGTCAATTCGCTAATTCGGATATAAGATTACCATAATATGATTAGAATAATATAAACATTGTGAAAGAACGAGATTTATTCGGCCATTACTCAGAGCCAGGTGCGAAGGTAGTTCTGGTAAGAGACAGGATCGCTGACCTGTTCCGCGTACGCTAAAAGCGCCTCGCCATCCATGGGGTAGAGCGGATGGCATGAGGTGGGCTGTGCGCCTCTTGGAGCCAGAACGACTGCGTCCACGACAGGGGCAGCAATATCTGCTTTGGTCAGCTCAGGTAAGATCTCTTCTGCAGTCACGATGACTGTCCTGGCAGTCAGTACAAGTTCGATATCAACCCCTTTATTATCACCAATCTGCGCGTTGCCGTGAGGGTCTGCACGGAGGGCATGAACTACAGCCACATCCGGGCGGATAGCCGGAAATGCCATCAGCTCTTCGTCGTTATAGGGATCTCGAATTGTCTTGACATCTGGCCTTAAGCGCGGCAGATCCGTGCCCAGCCAGCCGCGGCCGGGCATAAAGCCAATCCCTGCCATCTGCGCTCGTAATCCGAAGGCAATGCTGGCCTCGGTCTCCTCCATGATTTTCAGCTCGCCGCGGTTAGCGAAATAAGTGAACATCGGTGCAAATCCAAAAATCTCCAGGCCGAAATAGCATGAGCGTACTGCAGAGACTATTCCAGCGCCTACCAATAGATCGCTTTCCAGACCGGCTGTGAAAGCCAGCAGGGTCAGCTGATCGGGGCCGCCGGTTGATCCGTGCCGTCGTAATAATGCGCGCACAAACGCCATAGGACGGCGGTACAGCGTCATACCGCCCAATGCCAGCATGCTGCCGGATTGCACCTGTGCAGCCGCCTCCTCCATAGGAATCTGTTTATCCATTCAATACGCTCCTGAGCCTGTCAGGTATTCCTACCTGTTAATCAGAGTTTATCGGTGATTTAATCGATCCGGGCGATGCTGGTCAGCGGATGTGATCTGACCATAGCTCTGGAATGACCCTCTGCAAATCATTTAGCTTATCAATTTGAAAATGAGCGCAGGGGTGAGGGCCATTTCTGCCTACCAGCACCGTGATCATGCCCATCTGGCGAGCGCCAGCCAGATTAAGCTCTGAATCGTCAATAATTATGCACTGCTCGGGGTTGTTTTCACCAGCCAGACGTTGGGCAATCTGGTATGCTTCGGGTTCTGGCTTGCAGTGGAACTGTAAAGCGCGCACGTCGATAATGCCATCGAAACAATCCCTGATACCGATCACATCCAACGTGCGCGTTGCATGTGCCAGATCGGCATTGGTGAAGATGAATTTATTCTGCGGCAAGCTGATGAGGAATGAGCGCAGCTCCGGATCTGGTTTTATATAATCAGCCAACGGGATATCATGAACGTAAGCCAGGTATTCATCGGCGTTTACTCTGTGGTGGATCTGGAGCCCGCGCAGCGTCGTGCCATAAGTCTCGTAGTAATGACGACGCAAAGCCGCGGTCTCATCCGGGGGCAGCTGGAGCAGCCTTTGCACATAATCATTCATCCGTACGCGGATCATGTCCCACAACCCGGTCTGGTTATCATAAACTGTGCCGTCCAGGTCAATAAACAAGGTGGTGTATTTCATACGTGCAATTATAAGGGATGTGCGGGATATCAAGATGATGGCTTGCAATCTATAAGCAACAATTGATCATCACTAGCACCTATTCACCTTGTATAATCAGTCTATGCCTATTCGATTGCTCCCTGATGAAGTTGCATCCCAAATAGCCGCTGGGGAGGTCGTTGAACGACCTGCCTCGGTGGTAAAGGAATTACTGGAAAATGCGATTGACGCGCATGCCACTCAGATCACCGTCCAGGTGGAAGCCGGGGGACGAAAACTTGTGGAAGTCTCGGATAATGGGTACGGAATACCCCGGGATGAGCTATCGTTAGCTGTTACCCGGCATGCTACAAGTAAGCTGGCAAAGGTGGATGACTTGTTCTCGATCCAAACCCTGGGTTTCCGTGGGGAGGCGCTGGCATCGATCGGGTCCGTCTCGCGACTGACGATTACCTCACGGATGGAAGCTGATGATCTGGGTGCCCGGATGAGGGTGGATGGGGGCAGGGTTGGACCAGTTGAGGCGGTAGGCGCCCCGGTGGGAACGTTGGTGCGCGTTGAAGATTTGTTTTTCAATGTTCCTGCCCGTCTGAAGTTTCTGAAGAACGAGCTGACAGAACGCAGGTATATCGACACCCTGGTAGCTCGGCTGGCATTGGCGTACCCGCAAATCCGCTTCCAGCTTCGTCAGGATAACCGGATATCGCTGCAGACTACTGGCGGCGATGATCGCCGGGAGGTATTAGGCGCCCTATTTGGAGTAGATATCGCCCGGCAGATGCTCGAAGTGCTGGCAGTGGATGAACCATTTAAAATCACAGGCTACATCAGTCCGACTTCATTGACACGCTCTAACCGTCGTGATATTACACTTTTTATCAACCGGCGCCCGGTGCAAGATTCCAGCCTGGCAGCAGCTTTGATCCAGGCGTATCACACTCTCCTTATGGTGGGGCGCTATCCATTGGCGGTACTGTTTATCGAAGTACCGCCCGAGTTGGTGGACGTGAATGTCCATCCTACAAAAGCCGAGGTGCGCTTCCGCCAGCCCGACGCGGTTTTCAGCGCCGTACAGCGCTCTGTCCGCCGGGCACTGCTGGCACACACTCCTGTACCGCAGATTGGAACCCCCTCCTATTGGAAATCAGCCTGGGAGGCGCGCTCAGAAGGAATATTCAGCGGCACGGATTTCACGACATCTGGCTCGGTCCCGGGTGAGTCTGGCGAGTCTGCTCCGGTTCAGGCTCCGTCTGTGGTGCAGTCCCCGATGAATCCACCTTCGGGACGGATGCCGTTGCTTCGTCTCATCGGACAGGTGGCGTCGACATTCCTGGTTGCAGAAGGACCGGATGGACTCTATTTGATCGACCAGCACGCCGCTCATGAACGGGTTTTGTTCGAGAAATTCCTCGTCCAATATTATCAGTCCAAACAGGACCCCACCCAGCTGCCATCCCAAATTCTGCTCCAACCAGTGACGGTTGACCTGCCATCGGCGCGCGCCCGGCTCTTGCACGAGCAGCTGCCCTTGCTTGGGATATTGGGATTTCAGGTAGAGGAGTTTGGCTCCAATGCATTCTTGATACGCGCTGTCCCGTCTATCCTTTCTGGCATGGATCCGGGTATGGCGCTGCATGTGCTGGTGGAGGATTTCGAAGAGGATGAGACGCCCCTGCAAACGGAATTCGAAAAGCGTATGATTGCTCGCATCTGCAAACGAGCTGCCGTAAAAGCAGGGCAAACTCTCTCCATGGAAGAGCAGCGCGCCCTTCTAGCAGATTTGGAAGTATGCCAATCGCCGCGTACATGCCCGCATGGGCGTCCGACCATGATCCATCTCTCAGTAGATTTACTCGAGCGCCAGTTCGGACGAAAAGGTGCTTGAGGAGCGCCCGCCGGGGTAGCTACACTATTTGGAAGTAAACGCGGTCAGGAATAATCTTGATCCGGAAGCAGGTAAACGAACAGCTGATCCCCTTGCCGTGTATGGGTGAGTTAAACGATAAACGGGAGCCGGACGGTAAAAGTGGCGCCCTGCCCGTAGGTGCTTTCCACGGTTATTTTTCCCCCATGTGCATCGATAATATGCTTGCAGATAAAAAGGCCCAGTCCTGTCCCCTGCGTGTCGTATTCTGAGGATGGAACGCGGTAAAATTTCTCGAACAGATGGGGGAGGTATTCTGAAGGGATACCACGTCCATTATCGCTGACGCTGATCAGTATCTCATCGGAGGTCGTGGAAGCGGAAACGCGGATCGTGCCGCCTGACGATGTGTATTTGTTGGCATTACTCAGCAGATTGAGAATCACCTGCTTCAGCTTATCCCGGTCGGCGTTGATCTGGATGGGTTGTGGATCTATCTTCAGGATCAGCTCCTGCTGCTTTTCTTCCAATTTGCTGCGAACCACAACTGAACATTCCACCAGGAGATCGCCGAGATCCACACTTGTAAATTGAAAGCGCGTCCTGCCCGATTCCAGGCGTGCCAGGTCCAGGAAAGCTGATGACATCTCCGATAGCCGGCTTATCTCCTGCTGCATGGTCTGCACAATCTTGGTGTGGCGATCCTCTAAGATCTCCGGTCGAAGCAGAATGTACGCGGCGGCAGTGAGGGAGGCCAATGGGGTGCGGATCTCATGCACGAACTCCGAGATCAGATCGGACTGTCGGAATAGACGTGCATTCTCGATGGCAATCGCAGCTTGAGCGCCGAGAGCCAGGAGCAGATCCTGATCCTCGTCGGAGAAAGTCCCTGTTAGTTTGTTAATCGCCTCCAGGACGCCAACGACCTTATCTTTGCGGAGTAAGGGCACCCCCAAGATGGAGCGAGTTTCTACTTGAGTGATCCTTGCGATATTCCCAAAATAGCGCGGGTCTTTCTTGACATCCGAGATCATGATCGGCTGGCGATTGGTAACAATCCAGCCAGCAATGCTGCCGCTCACCGGTACCACCAGCTCACTCATAAGGGGGACGTCTAGATTGGAGGCAGCGCGAAAATAGAGCTGGTCTTTGACCTGGTCATAGAGCAAGATCGAGGTCGCTTCGGCATCGCACAAATCAGCGGCAGCATGGACGATGCGGTTCAGCAGGCTGTCCAGGTCCAGGGTTGAGGAGAGATCGCGCGATAATTCCAGCAAACGCTCATAGCGCTCTGGTATGGTGGTGGGCCTGGTATCAGTCACCCAAAACCTCTTGGACAATCCGTGGGATGGTAACTGCCACATTTTCTGAGATAACGATGTCTGCGCGAATATCGATATAAGTCTCTGACTGGTTGATGATGATCAGATGGGCGCCATTCTCGATGGCGCGCATTGGCAGACCGGCAACAGGCAGGACTTCCAATGATGAGCCTACCACGATCATCAGATCGCATTGATTGACATTTTGCTTCACCTGCAGCCACGTACGGGCTGGCAGCTGTTCTCCAAACAACACCACATCAGGTTTGAGTATGTTCCTGCAGTTCGGACAGCGTGGGATTTCACCACTTTGAAGATAAGGCTCCAAATAACTGGTTGCGTCTTGCTGCCGGTAGCATCCAATGCATGTCAAGGTACGGAGAGTACCGTGTATTTCCAATACATTCTGTGATCCCGCTCTTTGGTGCAGGCCATCGATGTTCTGGGTAATAACAGTATGGATAAGGCCTTCACTTTCCAGCTGCGCAAGCCCGGTATGTGCAGAATTGGGCTGAGCGATCTGGATTTTGTTAGCCAGGTTGCGCATCCAAGAAAAGAATTTTTCCGGGTCGTAGCGAAAAGCGTTGAGCGAAGCCACCTCAAATGGATCATATCTCTCCCACAAGCCGCTGGTAGGAGAGCGGAAATCAGGGATGCCAGATGGTGTTGAAATTCCTGCTCCTGATAAGACAACTGCATACTGGCTATCCCGGATGATTTCGGCGGCACACTGTATGCCTCGATCCATCAGGTCGTATGACTGCGCCATCTCAATGGCGTTTAATCGCTGTGCTGGTTGACTCTTTCTGCTAGTTTTTGGAACTGTTGTGTAGTCAGGCTTTCCGGCTGCTGCAAGATCAGCGGCACACCATTGACCGATGCCTGATAGGTCAATTCGGCAGCCGGTGTGAAAATTACAGAAATATTGTGTTTCAGCATATCTTGTACCTGGCTCCAGGATAGCTGAACTCCCGACCGGAATCGATTCACCAGTACCGCAGTAATTTTTCCTTCTCCAACTCCGCTGTTGGATAATTCATCCATCAATAGCCGTGACTGGCTGACTGAGTGTGGGACTGGCTCGACTACAAGGATCACTTCATTGCAGTGGGGAAGGACGGCTTCGGTTATTGCGGTGTAGGAAGGACCAATGTCCAGAACGACGTGCCGGGCGAGATAGGGAAGCTGACGGGCAATGGCTTCAAAGTGCGCTACTGCCGTGCTAAACTTGGCGTCGCTCGGGCGGTGTGAAGATAAAAGCAGGCGGATACCGGAAGAGTGAAGAACAAGCTGAGATTCTATCTCCCGGGGATTGATCTCGTTGGGCTTCTTTTCGAGCAGCCGGTTTAAAGCCTCTGCCTTTTGATATCCCAATTCCAGCCCGATAGTCCCCTGACCCGGTCTGAAGTCGGCGACAATGACGTCTTTCTTATGCTCTTCCTTGAGGGCAACTCCGAGGTTGAGGGCGACGGTTGATACCCCAAGTCCGCCTTTGGCACCCATCACTGCGACCATATATCCGCGCTCGGCGGAGGATGCAGGAGTTGTGACCGCTGGAGTTCGCGCCTTGCTGGTACGGGCCAGGACCGCTTTAATATGCGCCAGCAGCTCGCGCGGCTGGGTGGGTTTGGTCAGGTAATCGTCTGCACCAGCTTCAAAGCCTGTTACTTTATCATCGAGCTGGGTTTTGGCCGTGAACATGATGATGGGAATTTCAGATGTGGCTGGCTCAGATCGCAAATGGCGCGCTACCTCATAGCCATCCATCTCCGGCATCATGATATCCAACAATATCAGGTCAGGAGTTTCATTTGCCAGGCTTGCCATAGCTTGCGCCCCGGAATTAGCTACATGCACCTCGTACCCCTGGCGCTGCAGGATCAGGCCTACTAATTTGAGCGTATCGACATCATCGTCCACAACAAGGATTGTTTCAGGCATGGCTGCTCCTCAGGTCCGCGACTCACACTTATCCAGTCTAGCACAAACCAATAATCCGGGCAAGCGATAAAATTGTTAGCATGGAGATGGAGCAAGTGATTTCCCCTGTTTTTAGGTACTATACGCTATAATTTTTGTGATGTTGGAAAATCTACACTATATTTTACAACATAATTGCATACTCGTACAAAACCGTGCAATCCTTGTGGGCGTATCGGGAGGTCCAGATAGCTTGTACCTGCTCGAAATGCTCGTGGATTGCGGCTATACCCTGCTTGTTGCCCATTACAACCATGGGCTTCGTCCATCGGCTGACGATGAAGCGCGCTGGTTAGCAGCGCATGTAGAGAGGCTTGGAATCCCTTTCGTCACTGCTGGAAGCGACGTTCTGGCGTATGCCAGGGATAATCGGCAATCGATCGAAGAGGCGGCCCGGGAGCGGCGCTACAAATTTCTATTCGAAGAAGGTGAGCGAATTGACGCACAAGCTGTGGCAGTCGGGCATACGGCTGATGACCAGGTAGAAACGGTTATCATGCACCTGCTGCGCGGCGCAGGTTTGCAGGGACTGCGCGGCATGGAGTACAGATCTCTGCCGAATCCCTGGTCAACCAAGCTGCCGCTGATTCGCCCGCTGTTAGGAGTATGGCGCGAGCAGGTTATGTCTCACCTGGCTAAGAGGGGGCTCCAACCTCTGGTTGATGAGAGCAACCTGGATCGCACTTATTACCGCAACCGCATTCGACATGAATTGATTCCCCTCTTGAAGGAATATAATCCTGCGATCCGCGAGGCGGTGTACCGCATGTCCATCCTGGCCCAGGGAGATTACGAGGTTATCGAGGGTGTAGTCCGTGAAGCCAGTGCTGAATGCAATATCCGTACGGGTCAGGGATATGTGTCTCTGGATTATGCAGCTTGGGGCCGCCAGCCGCTTGCCATTCAGCGTTATCTCCTGCGCCAGGCATTCGCCGCACTCCGTCCTGGTCTAAAAGATATCGATTTTTCCCAAGTGGAGAAGGCGGCCCAACATCTGGTCGCTCATCAATCGGGCGCCGTAGAGCTGGCGGCTGATATTAACTTATTGATAGAGGGAAATTGGGTTTGGCTGTTCTCTGCAGGTGCACAGCTGCCAACTGATCCGTGGCCCCAAATGCGGATCGATGAGTGGGATGAGATTGATATACCTGATAAACGCGTTCTTACCAGTGGGTGGGTATTTACCGTAGAGGAAGTCCAGGACTCCCGGCAGGCTTTCGAGATGGCAGCTTCGAATAAAGATCCGTTCCAGGCCTGGATCGATCTGCATGTGCCCGATATGCCGATGAGCTTGCGCGGCAGGCTGCCGGGCGATCGTATCCGCATGATTGGGATGCAGGGACATTCTACAAAGGTATCGGACCTGATGATCAACCTGAAAATACCGCAGCGCGTGAGGGACAGCTGGCCTTTATTGGCAGCCGGAGATGACATTCTGTGGATACCTGGATTGCGCTTATCGGAGAGAGTCCAGGTTCGAGGTGACACACAGCGCGCTGCCCATTTTCAGCTTTGCCGGCTCGAATAAAAGGTTAAGCGGTCAGGTTATTACTGGAGTATTGTTATCCATATAAGGGATAAACGTAACTTTCCCCACCTGGTATCCCCTTGTTATAATATGTATCTATCCGAAAATTGAATTTATTTATGGTGTGTGCGGCGGCGTAGCCGCCGCACACACCATAAAAATAATTACCGGATTGGTTCTGCGCAGTGTCCGGGCATCGATAGACACCCCCATATTGGGCATCTCGTATTCTGACGACTGTGCAGGACCTAATGCTGAACTGAAAGGTGTGCTGGATGGCGATCGATCGATTTGGTCGGCAGATACACTATTTACGGGTAAGTCTCACTGACCACTGCAACCTGCGTTGTGTCTACTGCATGCCGGATGATATCACCTTCCGACCGAATGCCGAGCTGATGCAGGATGAAGAGGTGCTGACATTTGTACGGCTTTTCGCCAGTCTGGGGTTTGATAAGTTCCGGCTGACGGGTGGAGAGCCAACTGTACGGGCGGGAATCGTCGACCTTGTGCGCCAGATCGCGCTCACACCCGGAGTTCGCAGCCTCTCCATGACTTCCAACGGAGTATTGTTCTCACGCCTGGCGAAGCCGCTGGCAGAGGCGGGTTTAGACCGCGTCAATTTCAGCCTGGATACGCTCGATCCTGGACGTTTCACCAAGCTGACGCGCCATGGTTCCCTGCAAGATGTGTGGGATGGCATTCGCGCCGCAGAATGCGCAGGTCTGACGCCGATTAAGATCAACTCTGTCGTCGTGCGAGATTACAGTGAACGGGACGTAATCGATCTGTCAGGATTGACTCTCGAGCATAACTGGCAGGTGCGGTTTATCGAGATGATGCCGTTCGCTGGCGTGACCGATTTTCAGCTTGCCAGGATGGTCACTGCAGATGAGATCAAGACGCGTATCGAATCTGCGTATGGGATGTTGGAGGCGGTGAACGGTGGAAACTTGGACGGCGAGGCGCGCCTGTATCGTTTGCAAGGAGGAATTGGTACGGTCGGTTTTATTTCGTCGGTAAGCCAACCCTTTTGTTACAGCTGTACGCGCGCCCGGCTGACCGCGGATGGGCGGCTGCGTCTGTGCTTGCTGAATGAGCGCGAGGTGGATTTACTGACTCCTCTGCGCCAGGGGGCTACACAGGAGCAACTGCGCTCGATCATCCTGGAAGCGATCTGGCAGAAACCCTGGGGGAACGGGTTGGCGGAGGGGCTGGTGCCCATGAACCGGGCTATGAGCGCCATCGGGGGATGAGCAGGGGCAGGTCTGGGTGATGACTTTCGGGCTACCGATCGGCGTCCCTAAGTATCTAAGCTAGTTGTTCGCTGCAAGGCTTTCCAATTTCATACTGATCTCGCGCCACTGCACTTTGGAGATGCCCAGCTTTTGGCGGATCTTGTCGCGCTCGATGCCGGCTTTCCAATCCATTAAAGCGCAGGTCCAGCGGCACATGTCGAAGGAGAGGTGTTTTTTCAGCCCGGCTTCTTCCCCCAGGTCTTCCAGAAGGTATTCCAACCGCCGGGGTGACCAGGGAAAAACGCGCTCGGTGGGCTGGAATTGGGCCTGGTATTCCTGGTAGGCGCTGATCCAGCTCTCAGGGAGGGCGATTTTGCGCTCTTTGTAGCGGTACTGTGGGCTGGTATAGCGCACAAACAGGATTGGCCCATCCGGCGCTTGCAGGTCGATGTGAGCCGGGCTTAAAGCCAGGCATTCTCCCTTCTTGATTCCCGTATGGAGTAGCAGTACAAGCAGGGTGTAATACCTGGTATCGGGTTTGGTGCCGTGCCTGTGAGCATCGGCAGCTTCCAACACGGCATGGACCTCATCTTCGGTCAGCACTTCGGGTAGAGGGCTGATGACGGTCCTCTGGATGACTTTTTCAGCCGGATCGACCAGCACGACGCCGTTCTTGTGAAGCCAGCGAAAGAAGGCTTTGATCGAGGTTATCCGGCGCGCCAGAGTTTTCGGGCTGCAAGGCACACGGCGCCCGGTTTGCATCCAATCCAGGAAGCTGTTCAGGTCGGAGGTCGAGATGCTGCCGAGATCGCGATCGAGAGGCAGGTAAGAAGCCAGCAGGCGCAGGTCAGCTGTGAAGGCTTTGACCGTATGAACGGAATTACCTTGATCTTCCAGGTAGATCTGCCAGGCTTTGATGGTGGGGATGAGAGCAGACCGGGGGGTGATGTGAGCAGAATAAGTTTCAGGTGACATGAGTACCTCCAGGTGATTGTGCGCAGATTATTCGTATAGCCAATACTGCGCATAGTTTAGCATAATCCGTAGGGAATGTCAACATTCGTGTGATGGAGGATTCCGCAATAAGTCCGATAATGAAGGATTCGACGGGTCAAAGCGGGAGGT